>JAYUJS010000584.1:0-2070 GCA_043765095.1 Ferruginibacter sp. | reverse complement strand
GCAATGGAGCCTCGTCACCTTGGTGTGAGAGCAGTTTTAGTAAAATCATTTGCCCGTATTCATGAAACAAATTTAAAAAAGCAAGGTATGCTTGCACTTACTTTTACAGACAAAGCAGATTACGAAAAGTTTCAAGAAGATGATAGCATAGATATTGATGGACTTACAACCTTTGCACCAGATGTAGCACTTACACTTGTGCTAAACCATGCAGACGGAAGTGCCGATACAATAACTGTAAACCATACTTACAATGCACAACAAATAGAATGGTTTAAAGCCGGTGCAGCATTAAATATTATTAGAAAAGAATTTGAGGCAAGTAAGGCTTAAGTTCTAAAAAATAAATTTTGAAAGTGACCAAAGATTAGTTTTGTTGGTCATTTTTTTTATAACAAATAAATTGAAAAGCAGTCAGGCTGAGGCACTAATAAAAGTTTTTAAATTCTTTGTAAATGACATGAATTTAAAAACTGTCAAAGTGAGCTTGTCGAACTTGGGGCTATTCTTATAAAGCACCGGCTTCGACAAGCTGCTAATGACACATTATGCACTTTGCTGTAAATGAGTAATTTGCATATCATGTTTTTTCGCTAGTTTTTTCAATAATGTTAATTCTTTTTGTTTCCTTAGCTCTTCATATTTTTCAATTCCGTATTCTACATATTCACTTCCTTTTTCTATACAATTAAAATATGCAAGTGCCACTTTTCTTGCTCCTGCTTTGTATGCTACAGATGCTCCTCTTTTATGTTTTAAGTTTCTTATAAATTGCCCTATGCCGATGTACTTACTATTTTCTAATGATTGTGCTACTTCTTTAAAAATTTGGCCTGCTTTATTACAGGGAGCTCTCTTTACTATTTTACTCGACTTGCCACTCTGATTCCGACCTGGCGATAATCCACACCAACTTACAAAATGTTTTGCTGTTTCAAAACGGCTCATATCTATTCCTGTTTCTCCTAGCAGGCGCAGTAAAGTATAATTATTTATGCCAGATACTTTTGATACATCTACGCCATATAACTTCACTAGCATTTCTTGTAATCCATCAATCTTTGGTTTATGGTGGCGTATTGCTTTCTCTTTGTTTGGCTTATAATCTTTTATTACTTTTTCTTTAGTTAATTCATTAAGCAGTGTGGTTATTAAGCCATCTATTTCTGCTATCTTCTTTTCATGCTGCTCCCATAAGTCTATATTTTTACTTAACATAAATATGCAAGTAGAATTATAATTTGCCTCCAATGATTTTTTTACTTGCTCTCCTTTGTTTTTAATAATTGACTTTTCACATAAGGCAAGTAGTTTTTCTGTATCTCTTTCCCCTGCTATAATTGCCTTCATCATCTTCATACCACTCACTCCCTGAATTTGACTTATTGCATGACCAATTTTTACGTTCATTAACTCTAAGAACTTATGCATCTTGTTTACATAAGTTGCTCCCATATCAATAATGTCTAAACGCTCTCTTACCAAAAGACGAACATCGTATAACTTACCTTCGGGTATAAAACTTTCTTTTGTTAAGCCTGCACAAAATATTTTTTGTATCCATTTACAATCACTAACATCCGTTTTTTTACCTTTTTTTTGTTTTATTTCTGAAGGATTTATTAACGACACTTTTATGCTAGCTTCCTCCAACATTCGGTAAAAAGCAATCCAATAAACCCCTGTAGCTTCCATAGCTACTCTAATTATTTTTTTGCTTCGCAAGTAATCAATACACTCTCTGTAGTCTGAAGTACAAGTACCAAAACTTTTTGCTTCTATGCCATCAACAGACACATAAATCATTTCACTGCCAACATCAATGCCTGCTGCAGATTCATAAATTTGCTCAAACACAATTTCTTTTTTCATAATTTTACTTTTATAATTAATAAAAAAGTAATCTATGGCTCAAAGAATCAAAAAGTCTATAAGCTGCTATACAGGAATCACTACTTGTAAACAAATAGCTTATCACTAAAATGAACTACAAAAATTCTTTGAAACAAAGCTCAGGAGCAGGGATAGCACCACTAATTTGAGTACTGTTACGCTGCCATAGATTACTTA
>JAYUJS010000583.1:0-2071 GCA_043765095.1 Ferruginibacter sp. | reverse complement strand
CTCGCTCGGAAGGAGTATGACATAAACTTCTGCTCGCAAGGAATATGCTGCCTTGCTGGTAAGAGTTTTCTAACTCTTACTCCATATTTTGGTGGTTTGTAACCACGCGAAGTGATACATCCCGATAGGCACGTATCGGGGCAGCACAGCAGCCAGTACAAACAACTACCGCAGCAAAAAACACAAACTGTTAAGCACTGTAAAAGGAGCTTAACAGTTTTGTTTTTTATAGAAAAAAGGGGTATATTTGCAAAAGGGGAGAGATTTTAGCTTTTTGTGCTGACTTTTTAGCGGCTACGCTGAGTTAAAAACTCACAAAATATAGGATTTGAGTTAGAAAACTCAAACCAGCAGTAGGCGAAATGTGCAGGAAGACTCCTGCCGAGCAGGTTATGCCTCATTTACTGCCGAAGAAATTATTACTAAATATGGATTAAAATAATAACAATGAAACTATTAAGCGAAAGTAAAATAAATGATAATGGTATCATTTTTAGTAATGAATTAATTACTGAAAAAGAAGGATATGAAGCAATGTTATATATGCTTAAAGCATATTGGGAATCTACTGGCTCAAATGATTTGACCGATATTTTAAGTGGTGGAGAATACTGGCTTATTCCTAATAGTCCAGCAGAGGGCGTTTGTTTGCAGTATATGGAGCAGTAAAACAGTTGGTTGGGAACAAGCAATGAAAAATTATCAAACTTTTTCAACTCAAAACAGAAAATTAGGTTTTTCTATTTCAAAATATTAAATATGGAAATTTATAAATACTTTTTTTTCAAAACTTATACTTTTGCAAAAAAAATGAATATAATACTTCACCTGAATATTCGGCATTATTATTTGTTTCACAAACAATTTTTGTCAATTTACTCACAATCACAAACTTAATAGATAATATAAGCACAGCAAGGTTTTATTTTTTAATTGGTGGATTGATATTTATAGCTACGTTTTTTTTAAATTATTTATTTTTTATGTCGAAAAAAAGTTTTTTAAAATTAGAATATACAGATAATAGTATAAAAAATATTTTTATTTTCATTTACTTAATTTGTACCTATTATCTATTTTTTAAGTTTTTATAACTTGTTGTCCATTGGAGTAAAAAAATTAAACTATTGCATATTTCTGACTTAGAAATGTTTGAAAGATAGTCTATCGCTCGAAAGGAGTATGCTTGCTGGTAAGAGTTTCTCGCTCTTACCCGATATTTTGTGAGTTTGTAACTCCGTGAAGTGATACATCCCGATAGGCACGTATCGGGGCAGCACCGCAGCCTGTACAAACAACTACTGCAGCCAAAACATAAACTGTTAAGCACTGTAAAAAGAGCTTAACAGTTTTGTTTTTTTATAGAAAAAAGGGGTATATTTGCAAAAGGGGAGAGATTTTAGCTTTTTGTGCAGACTTTTCGACTGTCCCGATACGCTTCTCTATCGGGATGTACCACTACGCTGAGTTAAAACTCACAAAATATAGGGTTTGAGCTAGAAAACTCAAACCAGCAGTAGGCAAAATTTGGAGGAAGACTCCTGCCGAGCAGGTATGTTGGGTAGAAAATTAGAAGAACCCGTGGACACTTTTCAAGATGCAGGGAACTATGGCGTTGTGTTGAGAAGACTCGAATCGGGTACTTATTTTACCAAAATGAGTATCGACTAAAATTCGGTAACGAAAAAATTTGTTCGACTAAGATAAGCAAATTTTACAAATAAAAATCCCGATTTTTTCAACTCAGAAAAAATCGGGATTTTTTATTTTTCACAAATGTTCTTTTTCAAAATACAAAATGCTTTCATCTATAAGTTTTTTTATTGCTTCAAAAATATTTTTTATTGCTTCTAAATTTTGTTTCTCTCTAGCAAAATTTTCTACTTCCTCTACCTTTCGAACAGCCGCTAAAATGCCTACAAATTCCAACTGAGGTTTTATATTGTGCGCTTTTTTCCTTATTTTTTCAAAATTTTCTTCTGCTATTGCTTCATCAAGTTGTTGAACTGCATTTGGTATGGTATCAATAAATTTTTGAATAAAATACTGCATTTGTTCCTTGTCATTTTCA
>JAYUJS010000582.1:0-5499 GCA_043765095.1 Ferruginibacter sp. | reverse complement strand
CTATCTCCGTTACCCATTGGTAATCTAGCTGGCGTTTATCTAAATTAGCCGCTATTACTTTTATGGTAATATGGTCGCCCATTCTAAAGGTTTTGCCTGTACGCATTCCTACGAGTGAGTAATTGGCTTCATCTTGCCTAAAATCATCATAGTCACTAAGGTCTTTTACAGATACCAATCCCTCACATTTATGCTCCACTGTTTCTACCCAAAACCCAAACTGAGAAACACCACTAATTATGCCTTCAAATTCTTCTCCCAAAAACGGCTTCATGTACTCCACTTGCTTGTATTTATTACCAGCACGTTCCGCCTCCATAGCCCCACGCTCTTTATCACTGCAATGTTTATTTTTTTCTTCCATTGCTTTATCAATCAATAAATTTTTATCAATAATACTCTGCATTACACGGTGCACCATCACATCAGGATACCTACGAATAGGAGATGTAAAGTGACAATAATTTTCAAACCCAAGTCCGTAATGCCCTATGTTTTCGCTTGTATATTTTGCCTTAGCCATAGTGCGAATACCCAGTTGCTCTAGCACATGCTGCTCAGGTTTCCCCTTTACCTCCACCAATAATTTATTAAACGATTCCGCTATATCTTTCACATTTTTAGAATCAAATTCATACCCACATTTTCTTGCAAAAGCCACAAAAGGCGCTAGCTTTTCAGGGTCGGGGTCATCATGCGTACGATATGAAAACGGCAATGGCTCTTTGTTCACTTTTATTTTAGACACATACTCCGCCACGGCTCTATTAGCAAGCAACATAAACTCTTCTACCAATTTATTTGCATCCTTACTTTCTTTTATCATTATGCCAATCGGCTTGCCCGTATCATCTAATTTAAAACGTACTTCTTGGCTCGAAAAATTAATAGCACCATTGCTAAAACGCTGCTCTCTAAATTGTTTTGCCAGTCCATCTAACAATAAAATAGGCTTAAAGTGAAGCCCATCCTGTATTTCAATTGTCTGTTGCACTTCTTCATAAGTAAATCGATGGTTGCTATGTATAACCGTTCTACCAATCCATGTGTGTTTTATTTCTGCACGATTACTTATTTGAAACACCGCACTAAAACAATATTTATCCTCATTAGGCCTAAGAGAACACAATTCGTTCGATATTTTTTCGGGCAACATTGGGTTCACACGGTCAGGTAGGTACACACTTGTAGCACGCTCATAAGCACTCTTATCTAATATGCTACCAGGTGTTACAAAATGGCTCACATCAGCAATGTGCACCCCTATTTCATAGTTGCCATTGTCTAAATTTCTAATTGAAATTGCATCATCAAAATCTTTTGCATCTACAGGGTCTATCGTAAAAGTAAGTATGTCTCTAAAATCTTTTCGCTTTTTAAGTTCTTCCCTTGTTATGTTAGGGCTCAATGCTGCAGCAGCTTTCAGCACTTCCGCATCAAACGTAAGCGGAAAACCAGCATGCACTAATATTTCTTTCATAGCCATATCTCCCTCATTCTCTGCAGTCATTATAGCTACGATTTCTCCCTCAGGTTTTTTATCGCTCTTGTCCCATTTCAAAAATTTTGCCACTACCCTATCACCATCTTTTGCGCCATTTAATTTGCTCATGTCTATGTGAAAATCTGGTATTGGATTATTGCCACTAGCTATAAAAAAAGCCATTGTAGCTTTCACTTCCACATTGCCAATAAACTCCGTTTGCTTGCGCTCCACCACACTACTTATTTTACCTTCTGCACGCTTGGTTTTATCATGTGCATTCCCCACAGTTACCTTTACCGTATCACCATGAAAAGCCTTACCAAAATCATTTGGCTTCACAATAATATCCTTCTCTCTACCTTCCACTATTACAAAGCCCATACCACTGCGGCTTATCTCAAGCTTCCCCTTCATTATTTCCGATTGAGACGATTTTTTTTCTGCACTCGAACTGTTCTGTTTACTCATAAATAATTTTCTAATGTATTAATTAGTTGCAATGTACAAAATATATTTTTTAGGAGGAAAAAGCATGAAGTATAAAGAATGTCTGCTTGAGCCAGTCGAAATTGGGTTTAGGTTTAAAAACATACTAAAAAGGGTTGCCAATTTTTAATAACGTTGGTATCTCGTAGGGTAAATTGTGCAATAATTTTTTGGGGCTGTTGGCTTTAAATCTTTTTTGGGCATTTGTTGCGGCTGTCCGTAATACTCCTCGTCGGTCGTTCCTCCCTCCTGTGGGGTACTACTTCCCATCCGCCAGCCTTTCGACATTAATTCATTTTCAGCTTCTATTTTAACGCCAATAAAAACTAAAATTTATAAAAAAAAGACTTTTAATAAACCTTGGTTTAATTTTTTTTAAATTTTTTACGCTATTTGCTTTACGTCTTGGTTTAATTTATTTTAAACTTTACGCTTATCCTATCTATAGTTTAAATTTATTCAAATTATTAGTTAATGATGTACAACAGAAAATTTTATTTAGGCACACAATTTAAATTTAGAAATAAATCCAACTAAAATGCATTTCTATAAAATTTTTTATAATCATAATTACGATTGCTTAACAAATTTTTTATTAACCATGCTTTGATTACCATCAAATAGCTGTAAAAAATAAATACCATTTGCAATTGTAGAAACATCAATTTGTTTGCTGGTATTATTAATTATACCCGTTTTTATAATTTTGCCCAAGCTATTAATTATTTTATATGTTATATTGGTTAAGTTTTTTTTATTAATAGTAAGCATTGATTTTACAGGATTAGGGAAAATTTTTATACTCAAACTGTCTTCAATTGAAACCAAAAAATTCACTACGTTTAGTACCTGAATAATGGAATCTTTTTTGTCACATTTTGATGCTGTTAGTTTTACAGAAAAATTTCCTGCGTTTACAAATTTGTGTATTGGGTTTTCTAAAATTGAGGTCGCACCATCGCCAAAGTTCCAAAAATATGTATCTGCATTTTTTGAAGTATTTGTAAAGGCAAAAATGTTTTCGTTAGAGGATGTATAAGTGAAAGCTGCTTTTGCATCATACTTACCAACATTGTATTTTATTAAACTATCATACACTATTTGCTTTACTGCCATTTTAATATTAGCAGCATCAATTGCAGATAAGGAAGCATTAAAAGAAATTAGCATTGGATTTTTTCTAAAAGTAATTGTATAAAAACAACATGCTGCAATGTAAGTCCCTGCTTCTACCGGGTGGCTTTCGTCAGATTGGTATAACTCTAAAAGTGGAAAATTTTGTTTTATTTTTTTCCAAACTGCACCCACTGGCGATAAAAATGCATTATTGGTGTCTGCCATTGTTTTATAACGAATAGCAAGTAAACTATCCATTCCTTTATAAGTACATACAGGTGGCCAGCTACTACAGTTAGAACCATCCCCATTTTTTCTACCCCATGTCATATAAAATATAGTTTCGGCACAAATATTTTTTTTGTTAATTATGCTATCTAATATTCGGGCATAAGGAAATACATCGCTATTTACTTGGCTTATAGGCAAAGCTGGTAATTGACTTTGCTCTTGCAAAATAACATAATCCCAGTTACCAACTCCTATTTTATTAAGCGATATAATATTTGTAGTATGCTCTTTTAAAGTATAACCACCAGGTGTATTGCTATCAAATATTATACTATCACCCATCGAAGAAGCTACATCTGCAAGCATTTTAGGTAAATCATTGTAATAAGTATAACTATTCCCTAAAAAAAGTATACGCTTTGTTTTTTGTTGTCCAAATGATGTTGAAAAATATAAGATTGTTAATATTGTAAAAAATAGTCTCATTAATATTTGATTTTTGCTTTTAAAAATTTATGCCTAATTACATTATCATTATTTGTTAATTTTATAAGAACTAATATAAGATAAAAATACAAATTTGTATTTATGAAAATGCAAGTTATAATTAGGTAAATATAAGTTTATTAATGAGTTTTAAAAATAACATCACTCATCATACCAATAAAAATATCAATTAAATGGTTATACTTTTTTTTAGCAAGATATTATGTAATTAATAAATTATTGTACAATGATGTTTTTTAAATGTCACAAATATTTCCATTGAATATAAAATTTTGTATAAAACATATAAAACTGGTTCAGTTATAATGTTATGAATACAAAAAATATTATATTTTAGTTAGGAAATCACCAACTTTTGTAAACATATTTTCTAATTTAAAATAAATTAAGAAGATATGCAACCCATAGTTTTATATTAATTGCACCCAATGCTACTTATTACTATATGGTGTAGTTGTATTCCCTTAATTTTGCAACTCAAATAAAGGAAGATAATTAAATGCTTAGCAGAAGAAACATAAGAGTAAAAGTGATGCAAACCTTATATGCTATAGAGCGTATGGCAGGTAGCGAAAAACCTGGAGAACCAAATTCTATTTTGATAAAAAAAATAGAGCAAAGCAAACATTTATTTAGCTACCTTATATACTTTATTACAGAAACTGCCCGATATGCAGAAACTGATGCAGCCAATAAAGCAAGCAAAAACTTACCTACCGCTGCTGACCTAGCCACAAATACTAAAATAGCTGGCAATGAAATACTTTGGAAAATAGTAGAAAATCTATCTTTTATTGGTACTACTAAGGAAATGAAAGCTGAATACATAATAGACAAAGAGCTTTTAAAAAAAACGTACCGTACATTAATAGAAACAGTAGAATATAAAGAATATATAGAAGCACAATCAAGAGATAAAAAAGCTGAAAAAAAAATATTGGAATTTATTTTTACTGATTTATTATTACCAAACGAAGATTTTATAACGCACATAGAAGATCATTTTATAAACTGGGATGATGATGCAGAAATGATGCACTCTCTTGTACTTGCTTACTTAGGTAAACCAGCACAACAAAATCTGCAAGATTTTTTAAGCCTCGAAAAAAGAGGATTTGCAAAAGACCTTATGAATGCTGTAATTGATAAATGTGAACAAACACTTGTGCTTATAAAACCAAAACTGAAAAACTGGGAGGCTGACCGTATAGCTTCACTTGATTTAATTTTAATTAAAATGGGTGTTTGTGAATTTTTGTATTTTGAAACAATACCAACAAAAGTTACCATAAACGAATATATTGATTTAGCCAAAGCATATAGTACACCTCAGAGTGGGCAATTTATAAATGGCTTGCTTGATAGTATTAATAAAGAATTAGCAGCTGAAAATAAATTAGATAAAATTGGTTATAAAGGAAAAAATTAATAATAATGAGAAAAATACTTTTAATTAGTGCCACTATATTTTTACTAGCAAGTTGTGATGTAAGAAAAAAAGATAAAATAGCTGTTGAAAATAAATTGACGCAGCAAGCAGAAATAAAAGACCCTACAACTGTACAAATAATTGACAGTATTTACAATTTTAATAAAGTAACTGAAGGGGAAATTGTTGAATACAATTTTAGATTTAAAAATATTGGCACAAAGCCATTAATTATAACAAATGC
>JAYUJS010000581.1:0-5510 GCA_043765095.1 Ferruginibacter sp. | reverse complement strand
TTTGATAAAGATGTGGATGGTAAAGTAACTGCGATACATTGTACGTATTTTTCCGATAGCAAGAGCGGCAGCGATATAAGCGGCATAGCCGTAAAAGGCACTATACATTGGGTGAGTGCTGCTCATGCAGCTACTGCTGAAGTGCGAATGTACGACCGATTATTTAAAGTAGAAAACCCTAGCAGCGAAGTAGGTAATTTTAAAGATTACATAAATGAAAATTCGTTAAACATTACGCAGGCATACATTGAGCCATCGCTTGTAAATGCTACACCCGAAAATCGTTTTCAATTTCTACGCAAAGGATATTTTTGTTTGGATAAAGAAAGTACAAAAGAGAAAATTGTTTTTAATAGAACGGTTACACTTAAAGATGGTTGGAAGACAGGTTAAGTATTGTAGTTCATCTCGGTGGATTGTTAAAAGGGTAAAAGTTTTTTTGAAGCGTTAAATCTTGTAAAAGTATAATGACTGAGCGTAATGCAAACTGCAATAGGCCTACAGCAAATTGCTAGCTCCCTCTTGCAAAATGGACACTGCAAATTGCTTTTACTTTGCCATAAAAACTTTCACCTTTTTACCCTTTATTTTTTTCTCTTTTGCTAGCTCTATAACTTCTCCTATTTTCGACTTTCTTATAGCAGCAAAAGCAGTAAAATCTTTTACGTCTATTAAGCCTATTTCATCTTTTTTTAAATGGCACACTTTCGATAAAAAACCTACAATATCTATTTTATGAATTTTGTCTTTTTTGCCAGCGCTAAAAAATAAGGTGCTCCATTTTGGTTTATCTGGTATATTAAGTTTCTCTGGCAATTCAAATACAGAAGCATCTTTAGTGATGTAGGCTGGTAGTTGTTCTTCGTCACTCCATATCACATATACATTGCCAGTAGCATCCATACGAGCTGTGCGCCCATTACGATGTGTAAACTCTGCCTCTGAGTGTGGTAAGTGGTAATGTATAATGTTTCTAATATCATCTATATCCAACCCACGACTTGCAAGGTCGGTTGTTACTAAAATATTAGAAGTGGTATTTCTAAATTTTGTTAGTGCTACTTCTCTATCTAGCTGCTCCATGCCACCATGGTAAAAAACATTTACAATCCCTTGGTCGTTTAAAAATGCACTTGTACGCTCCACCGCATCTCTATGATTGCAAAAAACAATTGTGCTTGTATTATTGCAGTAGCAAATTAATTGTAATAATGTTTGTAATTTGTCTCTATCATCGCTCAATAAAGTGTGTACTCGTAAGCTTTTATTTTCTTCATTTGATGCAGGCAAAAAATTTAGCGTTACTGGTTCTTTCATTTGTACAAATGCTGGAATATCTACTGCATAAGTAGCAGATGTGAGCATGCGTTTTTTTACTGCTGGCAATGATTGTAAAATAAATTGCATTTCTTCTACAAATCCCAGTTCTAAACTTTTATCAAACTCATCAAGTACTAAAAATTGTACATCTTTTGTACTAAAATTATTTCTACGAATATGATCTGCCATTCTACCTGCTGTGCCAATAATAATAGCGGGTGGTTGTACTAAATTATTTTCTTCTATTTCTCTTTTATGCCCACCATAGCATGCTGTTATTTTAAAACCCGTATGCATTTGTTTTAATACAGACTCTATTTGCAGCGCTAATTCTCTACTTGGTACCATAATAAGTGCTTGCACATTTTTATTATCTGCATCTAACGAATTTAAAACTGGTAGTAAAAATGCAAGTGTTTTTCCTGACCCTGTAGCTGATAATAATACAATATCATTATTGGTTTCAATGCCATCAATAGCAGCTAGCTGCATATCATTTAGCTGTTTTATTTTAAGTTTATCTAGGTACTGTTGTAGGTTTTTGGTTGAAATGTTCATGGCGGTAAAGATAGGCTATGTTTAAAAGATTGACTTAGTCTTTTTGGATCTTCATAAAGATAATAGGTTTTGCAATATTGACTCAATCTTGTTGTGTGTTTGCAAAAATTGCAAATTGTAAAAGAATGACTTAATTTTTTTTGGGTGTCTGCAAAAATCAGAGGTTTCGCAATATTGACTCAATCTTGTTGTGTGTTTGCAAAAATTGCAAATTACATAAGACCTACTTAGTCTAGTTTTTTTCTTTGCCCAATAAAATGTAATTTACAACATGATTATTTTAGTAGATAAACATAGCCGTGAAAACCTTTTTCCTTTTACCTATTTGCGCCACACCGCAGATATTAGAATTGGCATTTTAACCATTAGAGAAAAATGGGAAATGCTTTTACAAGAAAAAGTAAGTACAAACGAAAATGATGAAGGAATACACATATCCGCTTCCATTATTCCAACTGCAGAAAACTATGAGCAAATTATTGATGCAGCAAAAAATAATGTTTCTTTTATAGAAACCAATATCATAAAAATAATATCATTTCCTTGGCATATTTTTCAGCTTAATGAATATGCGTTGATGCATGATTTTGCCCTGCTCACAAAAAATAAAATGAGTGCAGGTGTAAATGAAACCAACAAAACAATTTTGCCAGAAAATATTTATATAGCAAAAGGAGCAACTATAAACCATAGTATTTTAAATGCCAGTAAAGGACCTATTTATATAGATGAAGGGGCAGAAATAATGGAAGGAGTAATGATAAAAGGACCATTTTATTTAGGTAAAAATAGTGTAGTAAAAATGGGAGCAACAATTTATGGAGCTACAACCGTTGGCCCTAACTGTATTGTAGGAGGCGAAATAAAAAATAGTATTTTATTTGCTAACAGTAACAAAGCGCACCATGGATATTTAGGTGATAGTGTAATAGGAGAGTGGTGTAATTTTGGAGCGGGTACAAGTAATAGTAATTTAAAAAACTCTGGCGGCAATGTAGGATATGTTTTAGAAAAAGATACTCAAGCAATATTTGCAGGAAACAAAGCAGGCTTGCTTATGGGCGATTTTAGTAGAGCAGCAATTAATACTTCTTTTAATACAGGTACAGTAGTTGGTGTATGTTGTAATATATTCGGAGAAGTTATGCCACCAAAATTTTTAGATAATTTTACTTGGGGAAAAGAAAAATATATTTTTGAAAAAGCAATTGTTGATATTGAAAATTGGATGGAATTTAAAAAACAAAAAATTGATACTAGTTTAATTGAAAAATTAAAAATAATACATACAAATACATAATAATAAAATTTATAAACCTAACTAATTTTAAAATAACATGAGAAAACAAATAGCTGCTGCCAATTGGAAAATGAACCTTACACTTGCCGAAGGCACAGCGTTGATGAATGAAATTGTATCTAACGATATTACGCTAAATGATAACCAAGCAGCGGTATTTGCTGTACCATTTCCATATTTAATTAGCAATAAAAACATTACGGATAAAGCAGTTAATTTTTTTACTGCTGCGCAAAATTGTGCTGCTGAAAAAGCGGGTGCATACACAGGAGAAGTGAGTGTGAGTATGCTTGAAAGTATTGGTATTGAGTACGTAATTATTGGGCATAGTGAGCGTAGAGAATATTATGCAGAAACAAATGAAGTGCTTGCAAAAAAAGTAAATCTTGCATTAGAAAATAATTTGAAAGCTATTTTTTGTTGTGGAGAACCTTTAAGTATTAGAGAAGCAGCTACGCAAAATTTGCATATTGAAACACAACTGAAAGAAAGTTTATTTCATTTAAGTGAAACACAAATAAAAAATTTTATAATAGCTTATGAACCAATATGGGCTATTGGTACAGGTCTCACCGCATCTAGCGAACAAGCGCAAAATATGCATGCACATATACGTAAAGTACTTGCAAATAAATACGGACAAACAATTGCTGACAGTATTTCTATTTTATACGGAGGTAGTGTAAAAGCAGCTAATGCAGTAGAAATTTTTTCTCAGCCAGATGTTGATGGAGGCTTGGTAGGTGGCGCTAGTTTGGTTGCAAAAGAATTTGTAACAATTATACAAAGTTTAAAAAAGTAATTCGAAAAATAAAGTAGTCATCATAATCTAACAATATTTAAAACACTATATCTGGTTTTAAAGTTATCAATGGTCTCATAGTTTGGGCAATGGCTTTTTTATACAATCCCCTTTATAGAAGCGGCACTATCTAGTATTGAGTACAGTATAAGTATGTGTAGGTAAGAAAATGTAATGTATTCTACAATAGTGTTTTGAGGTAAATATCGGTATTGATTAATGAAGGTAAAAGTGAGTTTACCTATAACAATACATATTCAATAACCATTGTTAATTAATGATTAACATTTTTTTAAAAAAAGCTGTATATTTTTATGGTAAAATTTTTATCTTTCTACTTTATATGTCGTAACAACATTCTACCAACTACAATAATAAAATTGTGCTGGTATAAAAATTAAAAAATAAATAATATGAAATTTGTAAAACTTTTGTTTGATCGCTTTTTTGGCCCAGGCTCTAAACTATTCTCTAAAGAATTGCCTCTTGCTGGAACAAAACCAGCAAAACTTATAAAAAACAGCAAATCTGAATTAAAAAAAAACCAGTTACCTAAAGTTAAAATTTTCAAGACTCCCTTGCTTGCTGAAAGAGAGAATTTAGTAACCAATATTAGAACCTTCTTAAAAACAGGGATTTTAGATAGTAAAATTGATGTGGGATACGCTTATGAGTTAAAAAGAGCATTTCATTTTGCCAGTAAAATTACCCCAAACTCACCCAAGAACCAGATATCTATAAATGACCTTAAAAAATCTCTTTATATAGTTGGTGATCTTTGTAATGAAACTTCTACTTTGTCGTCTATTGATAAATTGGCAGAAATTAGGTTTATTCTTAAATATAAACAGGGCTTAAATCCTAAAGAAGTAGAAAAACGCATGGGTGAAATGCTAGAATTTAGAAAAGAGACAAATAAGTATCAACAAAATATGCTAATCTTTATTCAAAAGCATAATCTGACACCTTTAATTTTTGACAAGCCTTTTAAAGTTATTTCTGCTATACCTAGTACTAATAAGATTATTGCTTCTACACTTACTAGCAAAAGCTTTATTGCAGTTACCCCTCATAAAGGGTTGCAAGCCGCTATGCCACCTGTAATAAAAACAAACAATAAGCAAAGAACAGGAGTACGAATGGCGTAGGATTGAATAAAATTTTGGCTAAAAAAATGTAGATATACCCCATAATGCCACTTAAAGCAGTATGGGGTATACTTAAATACTGGCTTAAGAAAAGCTATAAATTGTTATGATTGGGGTAAGTAAATATTGTGATATACATTTTGTTCAATAATGAAATTACATACTAAAACTGTTGCAAAACTGCCAAAAAGCATATTTATTCAAGTTCGGTTTCTTATAGGTTTTAAAAATATCTTTCTTCTGCTATTTTTATATGATGGTATACATGCCCAACAATTATAAAGCCTAATAGCTCGGGCGTGCCACTAAGGCTACTAAATTTACCTACACATCGTAGCATTTCTTCAGTAAAGTTTTCATATAGCAATATTGTACTTTCTCT
>JAYUJS010000580.1:0-2082 GCA_043765095.1 Ferruginibacter sp. | reverse complement strand
CGCAGCGTGTGGGACAATCGTTAATTAAAAACCTGCCTGCCGGGCAGGTAGGTTTTCCTAAGGTACAACACTTAGTACCCATGCTGTCGTTAGATAATTATTACAATGCAGATGACCTTAAAGATTTTGATAGAAAAGTAAGAGAGCTATTTGGAAATGAAAATATAGAATATTGTGTAGAGCCAAAGTTTGATGGGGCAAGTATTTCTTTGCTGTATGAAAATGATAAGCTTTCAAGAGGTATTACAAGAGGTGATGGCGAAGTGGGAGATGATATTACACAAAATGTGCATCAAATACGTTCTGTACCTATGCGTGCAAATTTTAGCAGCTATGGAATAGAACAAATAGAAATACGTGGAGAGGTAATGATAAACAAAAGAAATTTTGCGAAGCACAATGAAACACTTGTAAACGATGGCTTACCGCCAATGGCAAACCCACGCAATGCAGCCGCAGGAACCATTCGCATGAAAGACCCAGCGGTGGTAAGTAAAAGGAATTTGGAAGCGTTTTTGTATCATGTGAGTTATTTAGCCTCCATAAATTCCTCCTTCGGAGAAATTTTAGAGCCTTCAAATAATATAGATATATTTTCAAGTAGTAAAGCTGGCGAAATCAACCAATCAACTAATCAACGAATTAATAGCATCCCAAAAACTCATTCAGGATTATTAGAAATGCTTTGGTCCTTAGGATTCAAATCTCCCAAAAAAGAAATGAAAACGGTGCAAGGAATACAAGCTGTGATAGATTATGTAAACGAGTTTGAAGCAGTTAGAGATGCATTACCTTATGAAATAGATGGCATGGTGATAAAGGTAAATAATATTGCCATGCAAGATAAGCTAGGCATGACTAGCCACCACCCACGCTGGGCTATTGCATTTAAATTTAAAGCAAGGCAGGCTACAAGTAAATTATTGGGTATTGAATATCAAGTGGGTAGAACTGGAGCAGTAACACCTGTGGCAAAGATAGCAGCAGCTGCTGTTGGCGGCGTTACCGTTACAAGTATATCAGTACACAATGCAGATTATATAAAAGAAAAAGATTTAAAAATAGGCGATAGTATTTTAATAGAACGCAGCGGCGATGTAATACCACAAATTGTAAAATCATTGGTGGAACTGCGGACTGGGGAAGAAACTGATATTGATTTTCCTACACATTGCCCTGTGTGTAATGATGCACTTGTACGACCAGAAGGCGAAGCAGTTTGGCGTTGTGTAAATATAAATTGCAAAGCGCAAGTAGCAGAACGTATTATACATTTTGTGAGCAAAGATGCAATGGATATAAAAAGTTTTGGAGAAGCCAACGTACGTAAGTTTTTTGCTATGGGCATTATAAAAGATGTGCCAAGTATTTATGATTTAAAAGCAGAAATGTTTGCAAACATTGAAGGCTTTGGAGCAAAGTCTGTGGTAAATTTAATGGAAGCAATTGAAGCCTCTAAACAGCAACCACTGCACCGTTTAATTTATGGGTTAGGCATAAGATATGTGGGAGAAAATACAGCTAAAACATTGGTACGGTCTATTAATGATATATTTGATTTAGCTACAAAAAGTGAAGATCAATTGAAACAAATGGATGATGTGGGCATAAAAGTAGCAGATAGTATTACGGAGTTTTTTAAAAAAGAAGATAATATAATTATGCTTAAACGCTTGCAGGATGCAGGCTTGCAAATGAAATCAATAAAAAAAGAAAATGTAGAAGGCGGACTAACGGGACAAACATTTTTATTTACTGGTACGCTTAACAAACTAAAAAGATACGATGCAGAAGCAATGGCAGAGGCAAAAGGCGGAAAAATATTGAGTGGGGTAAGCAGTAAATTAAACTATCTTGTTGTGGGAGATGATGCAGGAAGTAAACTAGAAAAAGCAAAAAAAATAGCAATGATAAATATTATAACAGAGGATGAATTTATACAGTTGGTGGAGGGCTGATAAGCTTGGTTTTTAATAAATAAAATAGTAAATTGCTTTTATATAATTTTCTATGATGATAGACATTGAAGGAGTGGAAACTCAAACAAATAACAAGGGAGAAATTACACATTTAACATTAAAT
>JAYUJS010000579.1:0-2082 GCA_043765095.1 Ferruginibacter sp. | reverse complement strand
TATTGATGCTAACCCGTTTATACAATTTACAAAATGGTTTGATGATGCGCTGGCTAGTAAAATAGAAGAAGTAAATGCAATGACACTTGCTACTGTCGGCATTGATAATCGCCCATCTGCAAGGATAGTTTTGCTAAAAGGCATGAGCGAAAATGGTTTTGAATTTTTTACAAATTATGATAGCCATAAAGCAAATGAAATGGCACACAATAATAATGTGGCATTAATATTTTTTTGGAAAGAATTAGAAAGACAAATTAGAATTGAAGGTACGGTTGAAAAATTATCAATAGAAAAAAGTGATGCATATTACAATAGCCGCCCTTTAGAAAGTAGAATAGGTGCATGGTCATCTCCGCAAAGTAAAATTATAGAAAATAGAGAAATTTTAGAAGAAAACGTTTTGGCAATAAGGCACAAATTTGATAATATAGAAATTACAAGACCAATATTTTGGGGTGGTTACATTGTACAACCAACACTCGTAGAATTTTGGCAAGGTCGCTCTAGCAGGCTACACGATAGAATAGAGTATTTCTTAGAAGAAGGGGTTTGGAAAACTAGAAGACTAGCACCATAAAAATTGTAAATAACAAATATTAATATTTTGCTAATCGAATAAATAAAATAAATAATTTATGAAGCGCATGTAAAGTATCAACAAGCTCAACTAAACATACACTTCAAAATTAATACACACAACATTTTTATTACGCCTTTTTTGCAGTTGCTTTTTTTTCTGTTAGAGCCTCAGTTGTAGCTACTTTTGTAGATACCTTAGCAGGTCTCACTTTTCCAAAAGAGCCTGCAAATGTTTTTCCTTTTTTTGTTTTAATATCTCCACGTCCCATATTATTATTTTTTATTTGTTTAAAATTATAAAAAAAGCAAGATACTATTGCACCTTGCTCTCAAAATGTTCTTGATGTAATTAGATTTTTGCAGACAATTCTTTACCTGCTTTAAACTTAGCAACTTTTTTTGCTTTGATTTTAATAACAGCACCTGTTTGTGGATTACGACCATTACGTGCTGCTCTTTTAGAAACAGAGAATGTACCAAAACCAACAAGTGTAACTTTATCACCTTTTTTTAATGTTTTAGTTACAGCTTCTACAAATGCGCCTAATGTAGCATTTGCTTGTACTTTAGTAATTCCTGCGTCTTCTGCAATTTTTGCAATTAATTCTGCTTTGTTCATAATATGTTTTTTGAATAATTTATAGTTAAACAAATATATAAGGTTTTTGATTGTTACAAAATATTTTTTTGTAATTAAAAAACCCTAAAGCTCAATGTAGCTATGTATTTCGCACAAAAAATGTTGTTCCCTTTTGTATTTATATTTGTTACCTATTTTCTACAATCCAGTACCATATTGGTTTTTGTAAAATAAATTGTGCATAAACCCAATCAAATAGGGTGTTTTGCTTCAATTGCTACTAGCCAATTTGTTCAAAAATGGTTTTGCACAATTAGTCCACAATTTGCATTACAGAGCGGAAAGCTATAAATTTATCACCCCATTTAGTAAAAGAATGATTTCGTATTTCAGCAGAAAACTTTTCTATATAAATATTATAAAGTGCTTTGCTTTCCGCAAAATATTGTACAGCATAAGTAGGCCCTTCTGTTTCGTCTATTTCTAAAAGTTTTAATATTTTAAAACTAGAAAAACATTCCGTCTGCATAATTTCTTTTATATGCTCTTCTTTAAGCCATACTAGCCATTCGTTGTGTATGCTACTGTGTACTTTTATAGTTACATTATATAGTATCATTGTTATTTTTTTTATTTACCTCTTTCATCATTTTTATTGTAAGAAAAAGTAGTATAAATAAGCCTGTAATAAGTGCTGTCCAAATAATCCATTTATTATTATTTTTTGGCAAGTCATTAGGTGCGACAATATTTTCTTTAAATGCTATAATTTCTTTTGCTGCTAACAAAGGCAGGGTATCCTTCATTGTTGGAAAAGTTTCCTCTAAGTCATAGTTGGGCAAAGTAGCCATTTCGTTTCCCAATATTAATTTGTACACTTGTCCTTTTTCTAAATAACTTGTAATATAATGTTCGCTAAT
>JAYUJS010000578.1:0-5529 GCA_043765095.1 Ferruginibacter sp. | reverse complement strand
CAAGCAACTGCATTCCATTTTTTAAAATATTAGCAGTCATCATTGCCAGCTGCAAACGTAGTTGCTTTTTCTCTTCGCTTTCTGCTTTAGAAATTGATAACTCTGCATAAAACGAATTAAATGTTTTAGCCACATTAAATACATAAATAGCAACTTTTGATGGGTCAAGCTCTTTTGCTGACTCTAAGATTACAGAAGGATATTGCTCCAACGCTACCATGATTTCTTTTTCATTTTTTAATAACGTTGGAGAAATTGGTTTGCTTGCATCGTAAACTTCTTTTCTTAAAATACTTTTTATGCGTGCGTATGTATACTGCACAAACGGCCCTGTAAAACCATGAAAATCTATTGATTCTGTTGGGTTAAAAACCATTCTTTTTTTTGGGTCTACCCGCAGCAAATAAAATTTTAAAGCTCCTAAGCCAATTGTATTATACAGTTCTACCAATTCACTTTCAGTAAAACCTTTTACTTTACCCAACTCTTCTGTATGCTTTCTAGATGTATCAATCATTTCTTGCACCAAATCATCTGCATCTACCACAGTACCCTCACGGCTTTTCATTTTTCCAGTTGTAAGCTCCACCATGCCATACGACAAATGATGTATAGCATCAGCATCACCCACACCTAGTTTTTGAGCTATCAATTTCAACACTTTCATGTGGTAATTTTGCTCATCGCCTATTACATATATACTCTCATCTATTTTGTACTCGTCGTATTTTTGTTGTGCAAGCCCAATATCTTGTGTTATGTATACACTCGTACCGTCTTTGCGAAGCACTAGTTTCTCATCTAAGCCATTGGCGGTAAGGTCTATCCACACGCTAGTATCTTCTTTTCTTACAAATACATTTTTTTCTAACCCAAGGTCTACTATTTTTTTGCCTAATAAGTAAGTATTGCTTTCGTAGTAGGTTTTATCAAAATCGCTGCCAATGTTTTTATAGGTTACATCAAAGCCTTCGTATACCCAGCCATTCATTTCCTTCCACAATTGCATTACTTTTGGCTTGCCGGCTTCCCAGTCGTAAAGCATTTGCTGTGTTGCTAGCATTATAGGAGTTTCCTTTTCTGCTTCCTTTTCTGTTTTGCCTGTAGCTACAAGTTCAGCTATTTGGCGTTTGTGTTCATCATTAAATTTTACATAATATTCACCTACAAAATGGTCGCCTTTTGTATTGGTACTTTGTGGTGTGGCACCATTTGCAAAAAGTTGCCAAGCTATCATACTCTTGCATATATGTATGCCTCTATCGTTTACAATGCAGCTTTTAAATACTTCGTATCCACATGCTTTTAATATTTCTGCCACACTCCAACCCAAAAAATTATTTCTCAAATGCCCAAGATGCAGTGGCTTATTGGTATTGGGAGAGGAGTATTCTACCATTACTCTTTTGCCATTCATGGAATGTTTGCCATAACATATATCACTGTAGTTTTTGTGCAATAGCTGTAGCCAAAAATCATCAGCCACTGTAAGGTTTAAAAAGCCTTTTATTATATTATATTGGGTAAAAAGAGCAGGGTAGTCTTGCGTTAGTTTAACCCCAAGTTCTTGCCCCAATGCATCTGGCGTTTTACCTGTTTGCTTTAATAGAGAGAAAAGCACTACAGTATAATCTCCTTCAAACTCAGGTTTTGTGAGATTTATTTGAAAATCTTTATTAGTAAATGATTGATTGTAAATGTTATTTAAACTTTTTACAACGGCTTGCTGAAGTTGTTGTACGATGCTCATAGCAACAAAAATAATGAATTGGTTTCAAAAAAACTAGAGGTAGGTTAGCGAAAGATGAAATGCAGTAGGTAAAGAGCAAACGGGAGTTGGCTTAGTTGGCAATTGGCAAATGGCAAATGAAATAATCAATTTTCAGTAATTAATTTTCAGTAATCAATTTTCAATATTCAATTTTTCATGTTAGTAACAATAAGCTTTGAACCATTCTTTACTTCATCTTCGACAAATTTTGCACCGTAGTATAATCAACTTTAAAGCTTTTATAAACTCCTGCTTTTCCCAATTTTACCGAGCCTAAAAAACGAATTTTTACATCTTTATTAAAGTACGAACTTAACCCTGATAACCCATTTTTGAGCAAGTTTTTTACATCTAGCTCTACTGTTAGTGGTAGGGTAAAATCGTTTCTTTTAGGTACTGTTATTTGTACATTTTGGCTAGAGTGACCCAAAAAGGTACTATCCACAAAAATATCTAAGTCGGTTCTATTAAGCTGTAAACTAAAATTGTTAGGATTATAGTATACCAAATCTACTTTCAATTTTGCCCCTGCAAAGCTTAGTTTATCAACCGTAAGGTTCTTAAAATCCTTAAAAACCAAATCTTTTGGTTTCTGACATGCTGACAAAATAACCATTAAAATTACAGAAGAAAGAAGGGTAGGGAAGAAGCGCTTTTGCATATAGAATAATTTGTATTGTAATGTACCAAAAGGAGGGTGGAGAAAGAAATCTAATTTTTTTTAATTTAAAAATATTTACTAATTAAATAAGTATTTTACTAAAGTAGGCTTTTATTTTACATAAAATTATCTACTAAAAAATTACTAATATAAAAATTAGTATAAAATTATTATTATGAATATTTTGTGAGTTTTAAATAAACAATAATTTTATCAAATATTAAACTTAATTTAATAAAATAATAACTTTTATACTTTAATTATTTAAGTTTATTAAATAATTATGAATTATACAATAAATTAATGATTTTTAATTATTTATATTGTTTATATAGAATAATGCTTTATTAATTTTAATATATATACATTTATTAGTATTTTATAATTTTTAAAATCCTCCCATTTGCTTTATTTTCTCATTTTTAACCTTACCTCTTCAAAAATAATGTAGTAGGTTAATGGGCTTTAAAATGACTTATATTGCAAAAAATAATTTACGACTTTTTGGCAATTTTACTTTTGCAAAATAATTTTAGCTTGTTTAAATTTTCATTAAATCACCAGCTTTAAAATTCTTGAAACAAAAAAATCAACCATAAATTGTATCTATTTACAATGTATTATTTTGCTAAGTTATGTAGTTATAGATAGATTTGTCAAAATCTTTTTTTGGGAGAATTAAGTTTTCGTTAAATTCGTATTTATATTGTAATGTATCTTTAGAAACCCAACTGCATTAAAATTGATATAATGAAAAAAAAATTACTATCACATTTAAACACAAAAGTGCTCTTTCACAAAGTTTTCATATTTAAAAAAAATATTTTATTTTATGTAAGTCTAACAAAAGCTAAGCCTATTCAAGTAAGTTTTATAAAGGATGTATTCAAAATTTAACTTCATTTAAAACTAACTTACAACAACAATAAAATCGAAACTATAAAACGTTTCTTAAACTAATAGCATCTATAAAAAGAGAGCAACTAATTAAATTTATAAAAACAACGATGAAAAAATTTTTAGTATTATTTATTGCGATTTTCTTTTTGCAAAATGCTTTTGCGCAAGATTTTTCTAATAAGGGGAAGGATTTTTATGTTTGTTTCCCTACGCATGTCCCATCTAATACAGCTTCAAAGTTAAGTATTTGGATAACCTCTGATAAAGCAAGTTCAGGTACAATTACGATGGCTAATTTTGGGTTTAGTGCTACATTCAATATAGCAGCAAATGGACTAGCGGAAATAAATGTACCTAAAAATGCTAATACATATATTACAAATGGAGAATCTACTAGTGGTACCAGTTTACAAATTTTAAAAAAATCAATTCATATACAAGTAGACCCTGGAAAGCCTGATGTAGTAGCTTATGCTCAGCAATATGGTGCTGCTAGAAGTGCAGCTACTTTACTTTTACCGTCAAATGTGTTAGGAAAAAAATATTATAGCATAAGTTTTACACAAAAAGGCACGGATAATGGTAGTGATTTGGCAAGATCACAATTTCAAGTGATAGCTATTAAAAATAACACTCAAGTTACTGTTACACCTAGAAAAAATGGTGTTCTAGAAACTCCTTTTACAATTGCACTTCCCTTTGCAGGTGATATGTTTCAATATCAATCAAATGATGCAGCAGCAGCAACGCAGGATTTGACTGGTACATTTATTGAGTCGATTGCTTCTGGTGGTGGAGATTGTCAGCCTATTGCAGTATTTTCAGGTAGTTCAACGCTTTCAATAGGAAATCCATCTGGTGGTAACGCATGTACAACTGGCGGTAATTCCTTTGACCCACTCTTTCAACAAATGTATCCGATAAGTACTTGGGGGAAAAATTTCGGATTAATACCATTTGCAAATTATCCCAATGGAGTTCCTTACAGAGTAATGGCATCTGAAGATAATACAAGTATATTTATAAATGGCGCAAATGTGGCAACATTGAATAAAGGAGATATATACCCTGCAGCATTCACATCAGCTCCCGTAAGTGTAACGAGTCCCACTAGTATTTCTGCAAATAAACCAATTTGTGTAGCAGAATATGAGCAAAGCGCTGCTTGTGCCGGTAATACGGGTGCTGGCGCAAATCAAGGTGACCCTGATATGGTAATCTTAAACCCAATTGAACAAAATATATCCGACATTACGATATTTTCTACAAAACAAGAAGTAATAAGAACGCAATGGGTAAATGTTTTGATGAAGACTGGTGGAATACCCAGTTTTAAAATTTCTAAAAATGGAGGGTCTCTTTTGCCACCCACAGCAACTTGGCAAACCTTCGGTACATCATTACCTGGTTATTCTTACTTGAGACAACAACTTCCTGCCCCTGGTTCAGGTACTAATCCATTGTCAGATTCTTACAGGTTAATTTCAGATAGTGGCTTCAATGCAATTGCCTATGGTCAGGGTGATTTTGAATCTTATGCATATTCTGCAGGTACAAACGTAAGAGATTTAAATCAAAATCTTGAATTTGAAAATCAATTAAGCATTATAAATGTAAATTCATCTTGCTTAAACTCTCCTGTGCGTTTTAAAATTTACATACCAGATTCTGTTACTAGCACCATAACAAGTATCACATCTGCTATCCGCTACGATTCTATAAAATGGACTTTAAATACTCCTACAGCTTTTGTTCCTAATAATTTTCCTAGATTGTTTATTGGTGATAGTTTATATGTAGCACCAAATGCTGGAATGAAAGTAAAACCAGATTCCTTAAGAGTTAGAGTTGGTAAACCTGTGGCTTGGTATTCTATACCTACGAATTATACCATTACAACACCTGGCACATACACCTTAACAGTAACTTGCTATAGAACATCAGTGAATGATGGTTGTACATCAGGTAATGATTTTGATTTTCCTTTTGAATTTATAGTGCCACCTATATCTGTGCCAACTTTTGACAACACCATACCTGGCTGCTCAGCAGATACTGTGAGATTTATGGAAACGACGCCACAAACACCTTACCCGACTTATCATTTTTGGTGGGATTTTGGAGATGGGTCACCTCCGTATACTGGCAACACAACTGCTTATACTACTCCTTCATTTAGAAATCCAAGTCACAAATA
>JAYUJS010000577.1:0-2088 GCA_043765095.1 Ferruginibacter sp. | reverse complement strand
AAAATAAAGATTCTTTAGCTGCTTTTAAATTAGATAGCAATACTTTAATATCTGCTGTAATTCCAAATACTTATGAACTAAATTGGAATAGCAGCATTAAAAAAATATTTAGTAAATTAAAAACTGAGCAAGAAAAATTTTGGAATGAAGAAAGAATTTTAAAAGCTAAACAAAAAAATATGATGCCTCTACAAGTGTATACAATGGCAAGTATTGTAGAAGAGGAAACCAATAAAGCAGAGGATAAGCCATTGGTGGCAAGCGTATACATAAATAGAATAAATAGCGGGCAAAAATTAGAAGCGGACCCAACTGTTAAATTCTCCATGAAAAATTTTGGTTTGAAGCGAATTTTATTTGTACACTTAAAATACGAATCACCATTTAATACCTACTTACATACAGGCTTGCCACCAGGGCCAATATGTACTCCATCTGCCAAAACTATAGATGCGGTTTTAGATGCACCAAAAACAACATATATTTTTTTTGTAGCCAAGCCTGATTTTAAAGGGTATTCAAATTTTGCAACTACCTACGCAGAGCACCAAGTTTTTGCTAAACAATATCAAGATGCATTAACAATATTAATGAAAAATAAGAAGTAGGTTGAAATTTTTTTAGATAAGTTTATAGTAATTTTATAAATCATAATTTTTATAAGTATCATGACATAATATTTATTAATACTTTTCGAATAATAGATTTATTAAAAAATGAAATTCATTTTAAATCATATTAAACACTTATTCTTTAACTGAAAACTTCTATTTTTTTCAATTTTAAACCTTTAACTTTTCTCACATTTCAATTCCTCAAAACTTTCTAACGCTTATTACCCTAAAACTCCATACTTTTAATTTCTAAAAATTTTACACAATGGCTTTACACATGGTAGATGACCCAGATGGGCAAGATGATTATGTAGATGATAATTCAGGCGGTGGTGGTGGTGGAAATAGTGGTGGTGGTCTTAACCTCGGAAGCCTCCTTGGTTTTTTACCAATCGTTATTAGCTTATTTAGAGGCAGAGGAAATAGTAATAGTAGTAATGGTACGCCCAATAAAGGCGGCTGTGGTGGCAAGAGCATTATTATACTTTTGGTAATAGCGGTAGTAGCATATTTCCTTTTTTTTAGGAGTGGTTGCAATATGTTTAAGCAAACTGATGGCACTACAGAAAGTAATAAAGCCTTTTCAGAAACAGGCTATAATTTTGATGCCAACCAAACCAAAAAAGCACAGGTATACGAAGGCCTTGAAGATGATAATACAAAAAACCCTTTGCCCGAAAGTGTATCCCTTGCTGCGTTTGCTCCTAGTAGGCTCAACCAAGGTAAGCAAGGTAGTTGTGTAGCATGGAGCAGTGCTTATGCAGCACGTACTATTTTAGAAGCAGCTAGCACACGTCAAAACCCTAATGATATCGCCTTTAGTCCAGCATTTATGTATAACAATATTGCACTAGAAGATTGCCAAGGCTCGTATATTCAAAAAGCCATGGAATTTATGCAAGTAAATGGTGCAGCACGTATGCAAGATTTTAGGTACGATGAAAATGATTGTAGTCGCCAAGCATCTGGTAGTATTGCGCAGCAAGCAAAGCAAAATGTAATACACGGTTTTCATAGGCTTACAGAAACAGATGAGGTAAATGGAATAAATATACGGGCAGTAAAAGAGCATTTAGCAAAAGATGCACCAGTATGTATTGGTATGATGGTTGGTGGTACTTTTATGCAAAGAATGATGGGGCAAAAAGTGTGGCATCCTAACGCTGAAGATAAGGATATGACTGGTTTTGGTGGGCATGCAATGTGTGTGGTAGGGTATGATGATAGGGTAGAAGGTGGTGCATTTCAAATAATGAATAGTTGGGGTACTGAGTGGGGGCAAAATGGTATAGCTTATGTGCGCTATGGAGACTTTAAAACCTTTGTAAGAGAGGCTTACGGGCTTGACCCACTTGCAAAAAGAGGTGCTGCACTCAATGTTGCTTTTGAAGCAACCATAGGTTTGTTTGACCCACTTACTCGTACAAACGTGCAGCTAAAAAGTGCTGGTGGCAATTTATTTAAAACAGTAGCA
>JAYUJS010000576.1:0-5536 GCA_043765095.1 Ferruginibacter sp. | reverse complement strand
TTTCAAAAAAATTATAAATACAATATCATTATCTTTTCTCAATAAATAAATCCCTAACACTCTATACACAAGTACACTACAAATCAATATTTTAAAATATAAAAGCACAACTTTAACTCAATTTTTACATAATTAAAGGCATTAAAAGGCTCGCAAAAGATAATTTTGCAGTATTCTTTAAGAAATTAAATCTTCTTATCTGAATACATACACAATACTAAAGAGCCATCTTCGTTTAATTCAACACAACCCATCCAATACTATGAAAAAACTTAAAATAAAGAATTTGTACATCTACTTTTCTGCCGTACTCACTTTTATGCTTCACTTGCCTGTTGTATTTGCAAATACAACAATTACTACAGCAAAAAAAATAGCAGACCCAATAATTACACCAGCTATGAATTGCAAAATGATAGCGGCTGTTAAAATATATGATAGTTTAAAATTAAATATTCAAGGTTTATCAGAGCATGCATTTTTATATGCAATGAAGGGTTTTGATTATCTAAAAGCATCTGGTAAATTTGCCAATGACCATATTATTTCAATTGTGGATTTTACAAAAGCATCTTCGCAAAAAAGATTATTTGTTATAGATACTGATCATTATAAATTATTATTTAAAACTTACGTAGCACACGGGCAAGGTAGTGGTGCAGAAATGGCTACACAGTTTTCAAACATTGCAGAGAGTTTTCAAAGCAGTTTAGGGTTTTACAGAACTAGCAATACATATATGGGTAAAAATGGATTTTCGCTAAAACTTTGTGGGCTTGAAAATGGTATTAATAGCAACGCTGAAGATAGAGCAATTGTAATGCATGGTGCACCTTATGTAAGCGATGAGATAGCGCAAAATAAAGGTAATGTTGGAAGAAGCTGGGGCTGCCCCGCTGTATCAGAAAAATTGAGTAAACCAATTATTGAAAAAATAAAAAATGGAACATGCTTATTTATTTTTAGTGAAAACAAAAAATATTTACATGCTTCAAAAATTATAAATGCGTAAGCATTACTCAACGATTTGTAAAAAGAATTTTTAGCAATAAAAATTCTTTTTTATTGCTAAAGCATTTGTATACATTACAGCTTTGTTATCAAACTAACTATTTATGAAAAAAATATTTACATTTATTTTATTTATTGTATTAACATTTTTAGTACATGCTCAAAAAAAAATTGTTGCAAAACCAGCAATAGACTCTCTTGAAGAAATGAATCTTTTAATGCAAATGCTAGATAGCTTAGAAAAACCAAAAAGTTATTTCGATGTTAGTGTAGGAATAGGCAATAAACTATTTAGTGTAAAAAATAATTCTGTAAATGCAAGCCAAACCCAAGTAAATAAACTATTTTTTACTCCAAGTATTGCTTACCATCACAAGAGCGGTTTTAGTATAGCAGTTACCCCCTATGTAACGAGTGATAGTGGGGCAATGAAAGTTTATCAAACCGCTATTACACCTTCTTACGATTACATAGCAGATGATTTTTCTACAGGAGTTTCTTATACAAGATATTTAGCCGATAATACTTCTTACAACACGAATGCAACTTATCAAAATGATTTGTTTGCTTATTTTAAGTACATAAAAACAGCAATTCAACCTTCATTATCTGTAGGGTTTGCTAATGGAAGTTATAACGATATAAATTTAATAACCTTACCTGCATTGGGCAATAGAATTGTAAAAGACAGTACCAGTAATACTATTAGCGATTTTTCTTTATCAATAGGTGTAGAGCATAGTTTTCAATTTGATAGTTTATTTTCAAATAAGAGTAGCCTTACATTTACACCACAATTAGTTTTAAATGCTAGTAGCGAAAAATACAGCACTACTCATCTTAATAAAAATTTTGTTGCACTTGCTAAAAAAAATAAAAGAGTAAAGTCATCATCCATTTCAGAGGCAGGCAAAACCCCTTTTGAATTTCAGTCGTTGGCACTTTCGTTATCGGCAGATTTATCTTTGGGAAATTTCAATATTTCTCCAAATATATATTTTGATTATTACTTACCGACCACTACAGAAAACAGATTAAATACCGTCTTTTCATTATCGCTAGGATATTCATTTTAATATTTATAATTTTAAAGAAATAATTATTTTTTAAACGCAACGCTAGTTATCAAGATTTATATTACAATATTCTAATTTTATATTCTTACAAAACCTACGGGCATAAAATTAGTTATGTAATAAATATTACAAAAGCTTAACTAGCAGTTAATTTAACAGCTGTTGAATATTAATTAAACACTAAGATTTTTTACCAATTTCGAGTAAATAAACCTTTAACTTTATACTATCTTCGTAATCAAAAAATATACAAATGAATTTACGTAATATTTTAAAAGGAACAGGTGTTGCTATTGTTACCCCGTTTTTAAATGATTTTTCAGTTGATTATTCTTCACTTGGTAAACTTATAGATTACATAATAAATGGCGGCGTAGATTATATTGTAACCCTTGGTACCACAGGAGAAACGCCTGTACTAACCACAAAAGAAAAGATAGCCATTATACATTTTACACATACACAAATAGCAGGGCGTATACCAATGGTGGTGGGTGTAGGAGGCAATGATACTGCAAGCGTAATAAAAGATTTACAAACCTTGCCACTTGAAGGGGCAGTAGCAATCTTAAGTGCAAGCCCATATTACAGCAAGCCTTCGCAAGAAGGTATTTTTCAACATTACAAAGCACTTGCTGCAGCTAGCCCTAAGCCTATTATTTTGTACAATGTGCCAGGGCGAACTGGTAGAAATATGACAGCAGAAACAACCCTTCGATTAGCCACCATAGAAAACATTGCGGGTATAAAAGAAGCAGGAAACGATATACAACAAGTAATACAAATATTAAAAAATAGACCTGCTGATTTTTTAGTAACAAGTGGTGATGACGATTTGGTACTACCAGAGCTAGCTTGTGGTATAGATGGAGTAATAAGTGTGGTGGCAAACGCATTTCCAAAAGTTTTTTCTACAATGGTAAATAATGGCTTGGCAAATAATTTTGCTACTGCTGTAAAAATAAATAACCAATTGCTAGAAGTATATCGTTTATTATTTGCAGAAAACAATCCTGCTGGTATAAAAGCATTTTTAGCAGAAAAAAAAATAATACAAAATAATTTGAGATTGCCAGGAGTACCGCTGAGTGATGGTTTGCATGGCGAGGTAAAAAAATATTTAGTAGAAAATAATTTATAATGAGATTTGTATTCTTTACAATATTTTTAATTGGTTCCACAAAATCTTTTTCGCAAGTAACTAATATAGTTTTAAAAAAAATATTAGTTAATATTGATAGCACTAATATTTTGGTAGATATAGAAATCATAAAATCTGCTGTAAATGATATTGCAAGCAATACAATTTTTTATCTTTCTCAAAAAAATGATAGCTCGTATAAAAATTTAATTGAGAATACAAATGGTGTTTCCACATATAATAAAGTAAAAATTATTTTCTCTTTTAACAAAGAAATAATTTCTACTAATAAAATTGAAGCGCTAAAAAATTATTTACAAAATTATATTTTTGATTCTTTAAAAAAAGAGCAACCAAGTTTGTTTACAAAAACTCATTTATTTTATGGCATAAACGATGGTGCAATAATTGCACTAAACATGGCATTACAACAGCCTGACAAAATTAATAAAACTGCACTTTATTTTTCAGATTATGCAGTATCGCCAGCAATCGCAAATTATTTAAGCAAAGACTATGGAAAGTTAAAGGGCAAGCTTTTTATACTTACAAAAAATGTAGAAAACAAAATTGTAGTGCTAGACGAAATGATAACGGAATTAGCCTTAAAATCAACCGCAATGTTTTATAGAATTGAGGATTTTGATGACACTTTAGATATTATTTATACACAAGGGTATAATTGGTTATTGGCTAATGGAAATAATATAATTTTAAAACAAGGCTACTGAGAAAAATAGGGCTGAGAGTACAAAGAAAAAAGGATAAAAGGAGCTAAGAGCTTATAGATGCAAGGGAGAAAGAAGAAAATGCACATTGGGTTTAGTAGTGATTTATCCATTGTATATTGTTTGCTGTCTGTCGTATAATCAATTAATGCCTAAATAGTAAAAATGAATATACAATTTAATAAAAACGAAGACGAACAAAAGCTAGCTTGGGGTACCGTAAAACAAGAGTTAGAAAAAATATATGAAGGTGGTGGCAAGAAAGCAATTGCAAAGCAAAAAGAAAAAAATAAACTAGTAGCACGTGAGCGTATAGCCTACCTATGCGATGCTGATAAACCATTTATAGAAATTGGTGCCTTTGCAGGTTTTGGGATGTATGAAGAATATGGTGGTTGCCCTGCTGGGGGAACGGTGAGTGGTGTGGGTTATGTGAGCGGTAGGCAATGTGTAATAATTGCCAACGATCAAACGGTGAAAGCTGGTGCATGGTTTCCTATAACAGGCAAAAAGAATTTGCGCATGCAAGAAATTGCCATGGAAAATCATTTACCCGTAATTTATATAGTAGATAGTGCAGGTGTTTTTTTACCTATGCAAGATGAAATTTTTCCTGATAAAGAACATTTTGGTAGAATATTTAGAAACAATGCAAAAATGAGTGCCATGGGCATTACACAAATAGCAGCCGTTACAGGTGCATGTGTAGCAGGCGGTGCATACCTACCTATAATGAGCGATGAAACGCTGATGGTAGAAGGTGCAGGATCTATATTTTTAGCAGGCCCTTATTTAGTAAAAGCTGCTGTAGGCGAAGATACTGATGCAGAAAACCTTGGTGGTGCTGCCATGCACAATGAAATAAGTGGTGTAGCAGATTATAAATTTAAAACAGAAGAAGAATGTTTGGATAGGGTGAAAAGCATCATAAGCAAACTGGGTAAAAAAGCAGTTGCAGGTTTTAATAGAATAGCTCCTCTCCTTCCATCAAAAAAAATGGAAGAAATTTATGGCATTTTATCTGCCGATAATAGCAAACCATATAATGTACTTGAGGTAATAAATACAATTGTAGATGCCAATAGTTTTGATGAATTTAAACAAGATTATGGACGCACCATTGTATGCGGATATGCCCGTGTAGATGGCTGGGCAGTGGGTATTGTAGCCAACAACCGCCTTGTTATAAAAAATAAAAAAGGTGAATTACAAATGGGCGGCGTTATATACAATGACAGTGCAGATAAAGCTGCTCGTTTTATTATGAATTGTAATCAAAAAAAAATACCATTGGTGTTTTTGCAAGATGTAACGGGCTTTATGGTGGGTAGCCGTAGCGAACATAGTGGAATAATAAAAGATGGGGCAAAATTGGTAAATGCAGTAGCAAATTCTGTAGTTCCAAAAATTACCATCATTACCGGAAACTCTTATGGGGCGGGCAACTACGCCATGTGTGGCAAGGCCTATGACCCACGTTTTATATATGCATGGCCAGGTGCAAAAATAGCGGTAATGGGTGGCGAACAAGCTGCCAAAACAATGCTTCAAATACAAGTAGCGGGTATGAAAGCAAAAGG
>JAYUJS010000575.1:0-2090 GCA_043765095.1 Ferruginibacter sp. | reverse complement strand
TGGGTAAATTTTTAATACCACTATTCATTAAAATCACATCTGCGCTTTGCATAGCAATATGCGAGGCATCGCTTAATGAAATTCCCAATGTTGCTTTCGCCAATGCAGGAGCATCATTAATACCATCGCCAATCATAGCAGTTGGAATTATTAAGTTAAGCTGTGCAATTTTTTCTAATTTTTGTATTGGCGTTTGTTCTGCAAAAATTTCGTCAATTCCTAATTGCTTTGCAATAATGTCACATTTGGTTTTTGTATCCCCACTAAGCAAAATTGTTTTTATGTTTTTTTTATGCAACCAAGTAATTACATATTTTGCTTCGGGGCGTATCTCATCTTGCACATCTATCCAACCTATTTCTTCTCCATTTTTTAAAATATAAATATTGTGTTCATCATTATTTTCTATATTTAAATTTTTGAATGAACCTGCTTCAAAAACATTACCTTCTTTGTCTGTAGCTTTTATACCTATCCCTTTTATTTCTTCTATGTTTTTCCAAGCTATAAATGTACTTGTTTTCCAAGCAGCAAATGTTTTCGCAATAGGGTGGTTAGAAAACTTTTCTAATGAATAAACGATTTTCTTAAATTCTTCTTCCTCAATATTTGTGTGAAAATTTTGTATAGAAAAATTACCTGTGGTAAGTGTGCCTGTTTTATCAAACACTACTTGCTTAATGGTTTTAAACAACTCTAATGCAGAAGCATTTTTAAATAATACCCCTTGCTTGGCAGCTCTACCAAGCCCAACAGCAATAGCAGCGGGAGTTGCAAGCCCCATGGCACATGGGCAAGAAATTACTAAAACTGCAATGGCTCTCATCAATGAATCGCCACTACTAATGTGAAACGCAAAATAATTCAGCAAAAATGTAAGTGCTGCTAGTGCCAAAACTACGGGCACAAAAATGGCACTTATTTTATCTGCAAGCAATTGCATAGGTGGTTTTTCTGCTTGTGCATTTTCTACCATTTTTACAATGCCTGAAAGCACAGTGTCTTTTCCCGCAGCCGTTACTTGTGCTTTTACCAATCCATCTGCAAGCACACTTCCACCTATTAAAAAATCTTTTTTTATTTTTGCTAATGGTAAACTTTCTCCCGTTACAATAGCTTCGTTCACCAAACAATCTCCCCATAATATTTTACAATCGGCAGGTACTTGCTCACCATTTTTTATGAGTAACAAATCACCTCTTTTTAGATAAATATTTTCTAATGGAAAAATTTGTTCTTTATGCTCATAATCAAAAGCAATCATATTGGCCATTACTTTTTGTGAGGCAGTAAGAGAACGAATCGCCTTTTGTGTAGATTGTATAGAAGCTTCTTCTAAATAATTGCCAAAAAAAACTAAAGTAATTATTGAAGCCGTAGTTTCAAAAAATAAATAATGCTCGCCAAGCTGTAATGTAGCACCCACAAGGCTATAAATAAATGAAGCCAATGCTCCTACCGTAATTAATACATTCATGTTAGCAGTACCATGCATCAAACTTTTTACAGCACTTCGTCCAAAAAAATACATGCCAATAATAAATACTGGTAAACACAAAGCCAATTGCACCCACGGGTTCATCAACCAATGTGTATATGCACTCATAGGCAACATGTGTAGCATTAGTATGAGTGTAAACGGAAGTGTAAATAAAAAACGCTGTTTATTATTGTGTAAGAAAGGTTTTTTTTCTGTTGAAGTATCAGCAGTTTCATCAATTACTTTATAGCCTAATTTTTTTATTCCTGCTTTTAAAACCTCCTCCTTACTTATTCCATTGGCAATAAAACTCACATCGCCTGTTATGGGGTTTACTTTTATATCTGCTAAGCCTTCTTTTTTTAGGTAATTAGATACACTCAATGCGCAATTGCTACAAGTCATTCCTTCTACTTTCCAATCTGTCGTTTCCATGTTGCAAAATTATTGTGTAATTATGCTTTTTGTTTACTCAACAAGAAAATTATCTTTGCAACATGGATGTAAATTTTTCACTAGAGAATATAAATAAAGCCGCTAAAACTTTTTTGCAAGCAATTAATACAAAAAAAGTAATAGCCTTGCATGGACAAATGGGCGCAGGTAAAAC
>JAYUJS010000574.1:0-5542 GCA_043765095.1 Ferruginibacter sp. | reverse complement strand
TTTCATCTGGTATGGCTTTAAACGTTATGGTAAATTCTCCCTTAGCATTTGTAACTGTATTGCCGTTGGTAATTTCCATAGCCTCGCTGCCACGGCTTGGGTAGTAGCCTCTGTAATAGCCCCACCAAATTGGATAGCGCACTTCTCTCACTACTCTGTAATTCACCTTTGCACCGTCTATGTTATTCCCTGCATACGCTTTTGCAGTACCTGTTACTTTTACACTATCATTTACTCTATAAGTACCTTCTGGCTTTTTTATTTCTGCCAAAAATTTTGGTCGCTTGTATTCCTCTACACTTATATATTGTGTACTATTTGTTACAGAATCTTGTATGTAAAAATTACCATTTAGCAAGCCTTCTGGTATTTTAAAACTGCCATTGTACGAACCATAGCTATTGGTTGTAAGCGTTACACTTCCTGCTTTTTGGCCATTATTATCATTCAATCTCACGGTAGTTTTTTTATTTGTTACTACTTTACTATTTCTACCGCTGCTATCTGTTTCTGTCATTATGCCTTTAAAAAAAACCGTTTGCCCTGGGCGGTAAATACTTCTATCTGTAAATAAAAATGTACGCTTTACAGCTTGTCTGTTTTGGTTGTACCCATCATAGTAATAACTGTTGTACGCATCATCGGTAAACAGTTCATCGTTATTATACTTTATTTGTAAAAAATAATTTTCATAATTTTTTGTCTTAGCTAATTTTACAAAACCATTTTTATCACTTGTATATTTCGTACCTTTTACTTCTTCGTTTCTTCTCATGCCATTATTGTACACATTATTCCAAATTTGTACAGTAGCATTCTCTAGTGGTTTGCCACTTTCTCTATCTAGCACATACAATTCATTTTTATTATTGCTTATATAGCTAATGTTACTTACATAAGTTGTTATCCGCCCAATAATATTATTCATTAGCGAAAAATCTTCTTTCATACTTATTAACAAATAGTAAGACCCTTGCGGCAAGGCTTCTACTTTTAATTCTGCACTATGAGTTTGAAAATCTTTTTGGTCAGGCATTTGCACTGTCCATGCTTTAGTAGGCTTTAGTGCTATAATACTTGGCCACACAGTTTCGTAGTTTGCATTATTTTCTATTTTTTTAATTTCATCTCTTGTCATTTTTAACACACGACAATAAATGTTTTTTACATTCTTAAATTGTAACAATGTGCGAAAAGCTTGATTGTTTACATTTACCTTTTCGGATATAAAATGTAAGCTTGGTCTTTCTATTTGTTTTAATAAGTTTCTGCAATTTATCCCACCCTCGCTTTTAGGAAATTTGGCATTAGCCGCTTCGCAAATTTGTTTGGCTTTTACAATATCAAATTGGGTAGTTGTATTATTTAGTGGATTGTAATTTTGAGCATTCTGCATAAGTAACTGTGCACGCAAGTAAGTTGCTTGTACACTTGTAGGAGAGTTTGCATATTTTGTTTCAATGTTTAGTAAAGCATTTTCGTATAACTTCTCTTTATTAGTAAATACGCCATGTTCGTTTACGAATGCTAATCGCTTAAGGTCTGCATCTAGCAATGCTTCTGGCTGTGCATCACTTACATGAAACGCCAATAAACTTTGCATTAATTTTATGGCATTAAAATATAACGATGCAGTATCTTTTGTTTTAAAATTATACACAGCAAACTTTTCTACAGGTGCAAAAGCGGCTTCTTCATTTATAATAAATTTGTATGAAGCGTTCGTAACATCATTCTCTGTACTCATAAAATAATCCAATGCTCTATGTGCCAAAAAATCGTATAATGTTGGACGAAGACTTCTAGTATTTTTTCCTTTTTCAATAATTACATCTAGCACATCTAGTTTTGTTGCTTTCAACAATTCATCATTTTTTAAAGAAGCTTTGTACAACGACGAAATTTTCTCATTCAATTTTGTAATACTCCAAGTAGTTATATCATTTCCTTTTTCTTCGGTAAGGGCTGTTCTTCCATACAATTGATAGCGATGCGCTTCTTTGTATGATTGAAATAATTGTGCTTGCATGCTTAGCAATACATTTTTTGCAGGCGCTTTCGTTTTTGCAAAAAGTGTATCTACATAAAAAATATTTTTCTTCTGATTATCTTCTTCCACCATGTTTCTATATTTCATTATATGCATGGCAGCTTTTATTTGCTGTGGATCATTATTGTCTTTTATAGCATTGGCAAAAATTTGTTCTACTACTTTTTGCGCATCTTTTGTAAGCCCTTTTTTATCAGCAGCATCTACTTTGTTCCATTCTTTTTTGTAATCGTTGTTTATTTGTGCCATTGTAGATATTGATATGATACTAAAAATTGCAATAAATATTTTTCGTAAAAACATAATGTTATAATTTTAATTAAAAGATACAAATTGTTATTAAACTGCATTTTATTATTCATAAAATGTAGTTTAATAATGATGCTTTTTTAGGTAAAAATACATAAACCCTTTCTATTTCATTTTAATATAAGTTAATTAAAGCATGCTTGTGTCTTTATACCATAGATATCATTTGTATTGGTAAAAGTTTTAATACAAATCAATATAATACTTATTTATTGCAAATTTTTTAACATATAATTATGCTAAAAAATATATTTAAAAAAGACTTTTGGTTATTTCGTACGAAACTTTACATTTGCACAAAATTAAATAACGTAAACAATGTTTTGGACACTAGAACTTGCCTCACACTTAGAAGATGCCCCATGGCCGGCAACAAAAGATGAATTGATAGATTATAGCATTCGTAGCGGTGCGCCTATAGAAGTTATAGAAAACTTGCAAGAACTCGAAGACGAGGGCGATATGTATGAAGGCTTAGAAGATATCTGGCCTGATTACCCAAGCCAAGATGATTTCTTTTTTAATGAAGATGAATATTAGATTCTAAACTTTTAGACACAAAATATTAGATAACTCAAATACAAAACCCTTTCTTAACTGAAAGGGTTTTGTTATAATAATATCAATTAATTTTAAATTTTTTAAAACTCAAATATCAAAAAACAATCTTTTTAGTCATTGTTTTGTATCTAACGTCTAACAATCTAATATCTAATATCTACTTCTCCATTTGCTCTATTACTCCCTGCGTTACACCTGTGCTACTAAAGCCCCCATCATGAAATAAATTTTGCATCGTTACCATTTTTGTAAGGTCGCTAAACAATGTCATTGTGTAGTTTGCACAATCCTCTGCACTTGCATTACCAAGCGGACTCATATTTTCAGCGTAAGAAATAAAACCATCAAAACCCTTTACACCACTGCCTGCTGTCGTTCTTGTAGGCGATTGTGAAATGGTATTTACACGTACATGTTTTTTTACACCATAGTGGTACCCAAAACTTCGAGCCACACTTTCTAGTAATGATTTTGCATCTGCCATTTCGTTGTAGTCAGGGAAAACCCTTTGCGCAGCTATGTATGTAAGCGCCACCACACTTGCCCATTCGTTCAGCGCATCATGCTTCATACAGCATGCAAGTACACGGTGCAAGCTCATGCTGCTTATTTCAAATGTTTTAAGGTTATGTACGTAATCAATTTCGGTGTAGTGCTTCCCCTTGCGCACATTTATGCTCATGCCTATTGAATGCAAAATAAAATCGAACCCACCACCAAAATGCTCAATTGTTTTTGTAATTAAATTTTCTACATCGTCTGCATTGCTCACATCACAACCAATTACAGGTGCATTTATTTTTTCTGCTAGTTTATTTATTTCTCCCATACGCATAGCTACAGGGGCATTGCTCAGCACTATTTGCGCACCCTCTTCATGGCATTTAATAGCAGTTATCCATGCAATAGATTTTTCATCTAGCGCACCAAAAATTATTCCTTTCTTCCCTTTAAGTAAATTATACATGTGTTGGTTCGTTGATTGATAAATTGATTTGTAAAACGCTAAGATAATAATATTTTTTTGAAGATGATTTGGCGCAGTCTTGCATATACCTTTTATCAACAACGGAAAGGGCTATTAGCTGCAATCTTTTTTGTTCGTACCTCACAAAAAAGGATTTTCGCTGCTATCCCTTGCGGTTGAGCGGTAGATCTTTTTTCAGCTTTTATTGATGGGGAGATTGAAGCGTACGTTTCGTGGGGGCACAAAACGAGGAGAGGAAATAAAAAATCCCAAACTTAAAAGCTTGAGATTTTTTTTTAAACAATTTTTAAAAAGGGGCATTAAAATATATACCTCAATCCAAATTGCATTTGCCATCTAGATATTAAATCTGGGCTCGCAGTAAATGTACTCTTTGTAGAAGGCTCAAAATTAAATATTGGTTTACCATTTACGTCAAAAGGAGTATTTCTGTCTAAAGAAATTGGTTGGTAAAAACCAGATGTTGTTGCAATTTTTCTTACACCCCAATTGCTATTTAGCATGTTGCCTACATTTTGTATATCTATACTAAATTGTATGGTATTTTTCTTTTTGCCATTTTTAAAATTAAAATCTTGCAATACTCTCACATCCATTTGGCTAAACCATGGTGTGCTACCTGCATATTTTTCAGTATACTCTCCACGGCGTTGGCTTAGGTATTTATCGGTAGCTAAATAATTTTTAAAAGTAGCGCTTTGTACAGCTGGTGATTGTACAGCACCAAATACATCTGTGTAGTTTGAAAACTGCATTGCGTCTACCTCTCTGTCGGTAGGCACATAAAACAAATCATTTTTATCAGTGCCATCATTGTTTATATCACCACCGTATACATAAGCAAAACGGTCACCACTTACCCAGTTAGCAAAGAAAGAAATGGTAGTTGCATAAGCTTTATCTTTTCCATATTCAAACTTTTTAATACCTGCCAATACAAACCGATGTGTATTGCCATATAAAGAAGTTGAATTTTTTGCTTCATTGGCATTGTTCAATATTGGGTTTCTATCAAAAGCATCGCTAGATATTTCGGCAGAAATAGAACTTGCATCTTGTGCTATTAAATAGTTATAAGACCCTTGCAAAAACCACCCATTTTTAAATGTTTGCACTGCTTGTAAACTCCAGTTAAATTGGTAGCCAGTATTATTAGCATTTGTAAAAACATAAGTGTTATTACCAGCAGAACCTTTATCAGAGGCTTTGTATACTTTCCTATTATCTCCAGTTCCAGAATTAAGTATACCTGTTGGTGTTCCCAAATTATAATTGCGCACCATCATTGCCCGTCTATCTTTTGTGTAAGCAATATCTGTGGTTAAAACCGTTCCAGTTTTTAATTTATAATCAAACCCAAGGTTTGTTCTCCATACTTGTGGCCATTGAAAGTTTTTATCTGTAGCATTGTAAAAACCTGTATATGGGTTTGCTTGTTGGTTACCTAACCATACAAAAGGAAAACGCCCCGTAAATAGCCCTGTACCACCTCTTAGTACTGCCGTTTTATCCCCATTCATATCCCAATTAAAACCTACACGTGGTGATAACAATGGTTTCTTTGTAGGAAATTGTGTATTGTCTAAATCTTTGCCTACGCCATTTGTAATTTTATTGCCATTGGCATCAAATAA
>JAYUJS010000573.1:0-2101 GCA_043765095.1 Ferruginibacter sp. | reverse complement strand
TTTCAAGCCTATTACCCGTGCCAAATAAGTTTTCATCTCTTATCGCAATTTCCCCTTTTATTTTGCTATTTATTTCTAAACTTCCTCCTATAGAAAATACATCTCTTGTTAAAATAAACACATCAACAAATGAGGATGTGGAGTCTCCTTTAATAATTATTCTAGCATCTTGTAAAAATGGTTGTGTTCTTAAAAACTGTTCATTATCAGATAATTTCAATGCAATCACTTTATCTCCTTCCTTAAAAAATAAATTGTTTTTTATACACTTTGATAAAGTATTTTTATGAAAAAAATCAGCTACATTTTCAGCAAAATTATTTTTTTTTCCATTTACTGTATCATGAACGATGGTATAAAAACCAGTTGGAGCAATGCTTATAAATCGAATTCGTTTGCCTTCGTACTCGAAAAATGGGTCTGCTACTTTTACAGGAGTAATAACTATAGATTCAACCTCATCTTCTCTGTAAATACTTTCACCTAATCGTTTTAAAAGTCCCTTCTTTTTTAACAAAAAAAAAGTATCTTTTTTTTGCTCTTTTTGTCCATATACTCTAACACACATAAATGTAAAAAGAGCTAATAAAAAATATGATAAGATTATTTTCATTTATGAGTAAAAAAATTTATACAAATATATTTTTCTTAATTTAAAATCTATTTTTAAATAATATAAAAGTATTCATTTAAGCAAAAAATTATCAATATTTGCTTACATACTTTCGCTAGAAAATTTAAGTAAAAAGATTGGTAACATTTGCTTTGGTTACGAAAAGCACCTTCAATTATTTACTATTTCTTTTATTTCGATTAGAATAAAATTAGAAACTCATTTCTGTATTAAAAGTTTTACCTGCAAAAATTTCTGCAAAAATTCTTTGATTGGTTGGAAGTTGTAGAGCCTGTAGATGGCGAGAATGGTGTAAATCTGTTGCTGTAAAAGCAGCTAAGTTATTTTTAACAATATAATTGGCTGCCTTTGCAACTGGTTTGCCATAGTAGCCTGTAAGAGAAAGTAAATTTACTTGTAATAAAAACCCTAATTCATTTAAAATATGGTACTGTTTATAATCGTTGTGATAATAACCGTATCGCTCTGGGTGTGCTAATATTGGTTGGTATCCTTCTGTAATAAGACAAAAAACCATTTGTTGTGGGTTATAAGGCCGTTCTGCGTAAGAAAACTCTGTTAAAACAAAATTATCTTTTATAGTAAGCAAGGGTATTTTATTAGTTAATAATGCAAAAAAGTAATCATCTAACATGTATTCTGCAGCAGCTGAAACATCAAAATCAATACCCCTAGCTATTATTTCATTTTTTAATAATACTAAAGCGTTGTTTATCGTTATTGCATTGTTGCGATAAATATCTGCAATAATATGTGGAGTAGCTATAGATTTTTTTATACCAAGTTTCATTAATCCTTCTATTAAATTTATAGAAGTATCAATATTGGGAGAGCCATCATCAATATCTGGTAAAATATGAGAATGTATATCTGTAAGAATAGGAAAATATCCTTTAGAAATTGTGACCGTATTCTTTTTTTTAAATATAGAAAACATTACCAGAGGCCAAGATTAGATTTTACATTGAACTGGTGAACTTTTATAAGAGGCTTTAAAATAGATACCATAAAAGGCATAGGGATACTATTTGCTTTCATTGCCAAATAATCTCTTCTATTTGCTCTTATTCTTTGATTTAAATTTTTATTACTTGCACCACCTGTTCTCATTTTTACAATCATTTTTTGTAAATAAAAAGAAGATATTTTGTGTTTGTATAAATAACGAGCCATAAACTCATAATCAGCAGCTGTATAATAATGGTTTTCATACATTCCGTACTTTTCTATTAAAGATTTTTTTATATAAAATGTTGGATGCCCAGGCATCCAACCCACTTTAAATAAGTTTCTATTATATTTTTTTCCTTTCCATACCCTAAAAACTCTGTCGGTATGTATTTTGTCTACATATTCTAAATCGCCATATACTGAATCTACATTTTCTTCTTCAAAAGTTTTTACAATACTTTCAATAACATCAGGAGATACAAGCATATCGTCACTATTTAAAATTCCAATAACATC
>JAYUJS010000572.1:0-5570 GCA_043765095.1 Ferruginibacter sp. | reverse complement strand
AGAAGATATTATGGCGATGAAACAATTATAGAAACATTGATTACAGCAAAATATTTATTTCCAGAAACTACATTGTTTTGTGCAGGTTATTTTGATATCCCAATAGAAAATTTTAGATGTTACAAAAGCAGACAGTTGCACCCCATACCTTCTCTATATTAAAAGAGTTGATGGCAATTTCAGAATTGAACAACTTTCAATTAGCTGGAGGCACTGCCTTGTCTTTACAATTAGGTCATAGAGTTTCTGTAGATATTGATTTATTTAGTAATGAGCCTTTTGAAAACGATAATATAATTTCAGTATTAAAAAAATATTTTGGTGAAAGATTAGCTATTTTTTCTAAAAGAGAAAATATGCTTGGAGTATTTAGTTTTATAGATGATATTAAAATTGACATCTGCAAGCATCCTCAAAAATTAATTAGAGCAATTATTGAAGAAGATGGAATAAGAATTTGGAGTTTGGAAGATATTGCTGCTGCAAAGGTGAATGCAGTTTCTAGGAGAGCAGTTAAAAAAGATTTTTGGGATATGGATATTCTATTAGATAAATTTAGTATTTATGAAATTACAGAATTTTTCCAAAAAAAGTACGACCCAATGTTGGCAATTGCTGTTTCAAAAATGTTAACTTATTACGATGATGCAGAAGACTCCGACACACCAGATTGTTTGCTCAACAAAAATTGGGAACAAGTAAAAAAAAGTATTTATAAAAAAATTAATAATCATACAAAATAAAAAATATGCAATACGGCTCATTTTACTACCCAACGCCCACAAACGAACCTGTACTTTCTTATGGCAAAGGGTCTAAAGAAAAACTTGCTCTAAAAGCAGTTATTAAAGAATTAAAAGCAACTAAAGTAGATGTACCAATGTATATTGGTGCCGAAGAAGTGCGTACAGGAAAAACATTGGATATTCGCCCACCGCATGAGCATAAACATTTGCTAGGGCAGTTTCATGTAGGCGATGCAAGCCATGTAAAAAAAGCCATAACTGCTGCATTAAAAGCAAAAGATAAATGGGCAAATATGAGTTGGGAAAACCGTGCAAACATTTTTCTAAAAGCAGCTGATTTATTGGCAACAAAATATCGTCCATATATAAATGCTACAACCATGCTAGGGCAAAGTAAAAATGCCATGCAAGCAGAAATAGATGCATCTTGTGAGTTGATAGATTTCCTTCGTTTCAATGTACATTTCTTAAGCGAAATTTATACACAACAACCCATCAGCAGTCCTGGTATTTACAATCGTTTAGAATATCGTCCGCTTGAAGGATTTGTATTTGCATTATCGCCATTTAATTTTACGGCTATTGGGGGCAATTTGCCTACGAGTGCTGCAATGTGTGGTAATGTGGTGGTGTGGAAGTGCGCCAATACACAAGTGTATAGCGCACAAATGTTCATGAAAATTTTAAAAGAAGCAGGCTTGCCAGATGGGGTTATCAATTTAGTTTTTATTGATGGACCAACGATTGGAGAAGTTATTTTTAACCATCCTGATTTTGCAGGGTTGCATTTTACTGGCAGCACAGGTGTGTTTAATAAAATGTGGGAAACGATAGGCAAGAATACACCAATATATAAATCTTACCCACGTATTGTAGGCGAAACTGGCGGTAAAGATTTTGTAATAGCACATAAGAGTGCCAATGTGGATGCAGTAGTAACAGCACTTGCAAGAGGTGCGTTTGAATACCAAGGGCAAAAATGTAGTGCTGCTAGCCGTGCATACATTCCTAGCAATATGGCAGTAGAACTGAAAAAGAAATTGGTAGCAATGATAAATACCATGAAAATGGGTACAGTAGAAAACTTTACCAATTTTGTAAATGCAGTAATAGATGAAAAGAGTTTTGATAAACTAGAAAGCTATATTAAAAATGTTCGCAAAAAAGATAGTGGCGCAAAAATATGGGTAGGAGGTAAGTGTGATAAAACGGAAGGGTATTTTATAGAGCCAACTGTTATAGAAGCTAGCGACCCATATTACGTAACCATGTGCGATGAATTGTTTGGCCCAATACTTACCATTTATATTTATGATGAAAATAAATATGAAGAAACATTAAAATTGGTGGATAACACATCTGCATATGCGCTAACAGGTGCGGTATTAGCGCAAGATAGATATGCAGTTGAGCTTGCCGTAAATAAATTAAGAAATAGTGCAGGTAATTTTTACATCAATGATAAGCCAACTGGTGCAGTAGTAGGGCAACAACCTTTTGGTGGCGCAAGAGCAAGTGGTACAAATGATAAAGCAGGTTCTATGCTTAATTTGTATCGTTGGCTAAGTGCTCGTACTATTAAAGAAACATTTGTACCGCCTGTAGATTATGGTTATCCTTTTATGGAAGAGGCGTAAATTATTTATTAGAGGATTGATTGCATTTTCAAGCCTTATTTTTATTAATACAATATTTATTTTTATGCAACTCCTCATTTCATCTTCACAGCTACAACTCATTATTAATAGGCTTGCACAGCAATTAATTGAAAATGATGACAGTATTGCAAACACAATTTTTATAGGTATACAACCCCGAGGTATTTTTATTAGTGACAAAATAATAGAGCAAATAAAATTGCTTTGTCCTACTGAAAAAGTAAACTACGGCTTGCTAGATATTACTTTTTACAGAGATGATGTTCGCAGCGAAATACATGTACCTAATAAAACCGATATTCCTTTTTCAATAGATGGTAAAAAGGTAATATTGATAGATGATGTATTGTATACTGGAAGAACAATACGAGCAGCCTTAGATGCATTACAAGATTTTGGTAGACCCAAAAAAGTGGAACTTTGTGTGTTGGTGAATAGAAGATTTGACAGAGAACTACCTATACAACCTAATTTTTATGGCAAAATAATTGATAGCCATATAGAAGAAAAAGTAAAAGTAGATAAAGAAAAGGGAGAAGTTGTTATTTATTAAATTTTTCTCCTACTAAAACTATATGCTAAACTTTTAATGTTACTTTTTCAATATTGGCAAAATAAATTTCGTTTGATTTCCAAATCCATGATAAATTTTTATATTCGACTTAATATAATCCTTTTCTTCCGCTTTATAAATATTTAAAAACTGCTGTGGGTTTCTATCTGCAAGCGGAAACCAGCTGCTTTGTATTTGTATCATAATACGATGCCCTTTTTTAAATGTATGTGCAATATCTGGCAATGCATATTTTACATTAGTAATTTTATTTGGTACAAAGGCTTCTGGTTTTTCAAAACTATTTCTATATTTTCCTCTCATTACTTCGCCTCGCACTAGCATTTCATATCCACCCATCGGGTATTCTTTTCCATTGCCTTTTGTACCACCAGGATAGGTGAAATCATCCAAAAAAACATCAATTATTTTTACCACAAAATCTGCGTCCGTGGTGGAAATAGAAGTAGAAATATCTGCAATTACAGCACCAGCAACGGTTACATCATTCTCTAAAATAATTGTTTTAAAAGTTAGTACATCTGGTCTACGTTCTGCAAAACGTTGGTCATCGGTCATGTATTCTCGGGTGCGCCTGTTGTGTACATCTTCTGTGTAAGGTACTGGGTGTGCTGGGTCGCTTGTGTATTCGCTAAAGCCTTTTAATTTTTGATAAGGATAATTAAGTTCTTTGCTAAAATCATTAAAAGTTAGTGAGCCATTGGGGTCAATAAATAAATTTTTATTCTCCACTTCTATTGGAGGCCACTGCTTTAATTTCTTCCATTCATTTTGTCCTGTAAAAAATATATTCGCTTCTGCAATATCTGCTACACTTCCTTTGCCTTTTAAATGATAATTAAAAAATGGCACTTCTATATTTGTTTGATAATACTCTGATGTATTGCTGCCAAATCTTACATTACCTAAAAAACTACCTTCATTACTCCATTGCCCATGATACCAAGGCCCCATTACAATACTTGAATTTGTGTTGGGACTTTGTTTTTCGCAAGCCTTATATGCATTCCATGCGCCCCAACAATCCTCTGCATCAAACAAGCCTCCCACCCAAAGCATAGCAGGTTTTACATTGTACAATCCATTGCGTGCATTTCGTGCTTGCCACCATGCATCATAGTTTGGGTGTTCATTCATTTGATGCCAAAATTTTATGCTGTCGCCAATTACTTTATCTAAATTTTTAGGTGTGCCATTTTCTAAATAAAATTTATAATTATCTTTCACCGTTATATTGTATCCTTGCCCATAACTCTGTGTAGGCTTAGGATGTGGCTTACCAAAAGTGGAGTAAAACTGAAATCCATCCATGGCAAAAAATGCTCCATTGTGGTGAAAGTCATCACCCATAAACCAATCGGTAACGGGAGCTTGTGGTGAAACCGCCTTTAATGCAGGATGCCCGCTTAAAGCGGCTTCTGTACTATAAAAACCAGGGTACGATGTGCCAAACACACCTACATTACCATTGTTGTTTGCAGTATTTTTTACCAACCAATCTATGGCATCATAAGTGTCACTTGCCTCATCTATTTCAGTGTTTTTTTTATTTTTAATAAAAGGTCGCACATCCTCAAATTCGCCTTCGCTCATATAGCGCCCACGCACATCTTGAAAAACAAAAATATAATTTTCTTTTATGTATGCGGCTCTATATCCAACCCATATTCCTGCATATTTATTTTCTCCATAAGGCGAGCAGGAGTAAGGTGTACGTGTCATTAGAAATGGATGTTTTTCCAAGCTGTCTTTTGGCGTATAAATGGCAGTAAATAATTTTATGCCATCCCTCATAGTAATATAAATTTCCTTTTTTGTGTAATTTTCTTTAAAATAAGTTTCATTTATATCTTGTGCAATACTGCAAAAAGAAATGCTTAAAAAAGTAATAAAAGATAGTAATTTGCGCATGGCTTCAATTTTAATATACTCAAATTTAATAAAAATAAAATTGCTTTGTTATGAATAATAATGAAAGGTTGATAGAAAAGTTTTTTACTGCATTTAAAAATTTAGATGCAAATACTATGAATGGCTGCTACAGCAACGATATAACATTTTATGACCCTATGTTTGAATTGCTTAGAGGAGATGAAGCTAAAGCAATGTGGACAATGCTTTGCAAAAATGCAAAAAATTTTTCGTTGGAATTTGATAGTATTAAAAATTTAGAAGATGGATATTATACTTGCAACTGGCAAGCATCTTATGATTTTTCAAAAACAGGTAGGAGGGTTGTAAATAATATAAAAGCACATATTAAAATTGAAAATGGATTTATAACCGAACACAGCGATGCATGGAGTTTGCACAAATGGAGCCAGCAAGCATTGGGTTTTTCTGGTTGGTTGCTAGGCTGGAATAGTTTTTTTAGAAGAAAATTGCAAAATGGTGCCAGGAAAAATTTGTTGGCGTTTATGGAGAAAACGTAAAAACTAAGTTTATATAATAATTATGTGATAATTTGTACCATTTGCTTGTTGGATACCAAAATCTTCATCTGAGCAAACTGATTTTACTTTTCCAGAAAATATAACATTAAATGTTGCAGACAAAGGCACATTTGTAATAATGCTTTTTACAGAATCTTGT
>JAYUJS010000571.1:0-5575 GCA_043765095.1 Ferruginibacter sp. | reverse complement strand
AAAAAAGTTTTCGTATTTAATTATTGCACGTCTATTTAACTTTAAAAACTAAAACCTAATATCTAAAGTCCAATTAAGCACCCCAACCTTCCCTATCTAAACTCCTATACTGTATTGCCTCGGCAAGGTATTCAGGTTTTATATCTTTACTATCTGCAAGGTCTGCAATGGTTCGGCTCACTTTTAAAATACGGTCGTAAGCTCGTGCGCTTAGGTTCAGTTTTTCCATAGCCACCTTTAATAAATTAGCCCCTGCGGTAGATATTTGACAAACCTCTTTTAACTGTTTGCTACTCATTTGTGCATTGGCATACACACCAATACTTTCTTTGTATCGTTCGGCTTGTATTTCTCGTGCATGTATTACACGAGCTCGTATGCTTTCACTTTTTTCAAAATCTTTGGTGCTTTGCATTTCACTAAAAGCTACAGGTGTTACTTCCACATGCAAATCTATTCTATCTAATAATGGGCCAGATATTTTACCTAAATATTTTTGCACAATACCTGGGCCGCAGCTACATTCTCTTTCTGGGTGATTGAAATAACCGCATGGGCAGGGGTTCATAGAAGCAATAAGCATAAAACTTGCAGGAAAATCTAACGCAATTTTTGCTCGGCTTATGGTAACTTTTCTTTCTTCCATTGGTTGGCGCATTACTTCTAATACGGTTCTTTTAAACTCAGGCAACTCGTCTAAAAATAATACGCCATTATGTGCTAAAGAAATTTCGCCAGGTTGTGGGTTACCACCGCCACCAACTAATGCTACATCAGAAATTGTATGATGAGGCGAACGAAAGGGTCGCTTGCTTACTATTGTTGCATTCTCAGGAAGTTTTCCTGCAACGCTATGTATTTTTGTAGTCTCTAATGCTTCGTGTAAAGTGAGTGGTGGTAAAATTGTAGGCAATCTTTTTGCCAACATAGTTTTACCTGCACCAGGTGGCCCTATCAAGATAGCATTATGCCCGCCAGCAGCTGCAATTTCTAATGCACGTTTAATATTTTCTTGCCCCTTTACATCGCAAAAATCTATTTCAAAATCACTTTGTGCATCTGCAAATTCTGCACGGGTATCTACAATGGTTTGTACCAATGTTTTTTCATCTTTAAAAAAATCTATTACATCGTTTATATGTTTTACTCCAAATACTTTTAAGTTATTTACCATGGCGGCTTCACGAGCATTTGCTGCTGGTAGTATTAATCCTTCAAAACCCTCTTTGCGTGCTTGTATAGCTATTGGTAATGCGCCTTTTATTGGTCGCACTTCACCATCAAGGCTAAGCTCACCCATTATTACAAATTTTTCTAATCGCTCAGGGTTTGCTATCTGCTCGGTTGCACCAAGCGTGCCAATAGCAATTGGAAGGTCAAATGCAGAACCTGTTTTTTTAATATCAGCTGGCGCAAGGTTTACCACCAATTTTGTACGTGGCATATAATAATGATTGCTTTTTATTGCACTCTCTACACGTTGCAAACTTTCCTTAACCGCATTATCTGGCAAGCCTACTATAAAATAATGTTGCCCTTGGTTGGTTACATTTACTTCCACCGTTATGGTAATGGCCTCCACACCATACACCGCACTACCAAAGGTTTTTACAAGCATGCTAGTTTAATTTTTTTTGAAGATAATGATTTGTAAAAGGATGCGCAAAAAATATTATTAAAATGCACCTAAGGTAATATCAAAAGAATATAACTTCCATTTTAAAAATAGAACTTACCAGTAAGATGAAAGTAAGTATTACCCATTTTTTGCCCAAAAATACCGAAGTTTGCAAATTCCTTATCAATAGTTTACATTTGAAGGATATTGAAATATTTTCACCATAAATAGTGCATGCAGCAATGGCAAGAATTATAGGAGTAGCAAATCAAAAAGGGGGCGTAGGCAAAACTACCACAGCAATAAACCTTGCTGCTAGTTTAGCAATATTGGAATATAAAACATTGTTGGTAGATGCTGACCCACAAGCTAATAGCACCACAGGTATTGGATTTGATTTGCAAAATATTACCAAAAGTTTGTATGATTGTATGGTAAATGAAGCTACTGCAAGCGATGTAGTGCTTAAAACAGATATGGAGTTTTTAGATTTAATACCATCCCATATTGACCTTGTAGGTGCAGAAATAGAAATGATAAACTATCCAAATAGGGAAACAGTTTTAAAAACTATCTTAGATGCAGTAAGAGACCAATACGATTTTATTGTAATAGACTGCTCTCCTTCGCTTGGATTAATAACGGTAAATGCGTTGGTAGCTGCTGATAGCGTTGTAGTACCTGTACAAACAGAATTTTTTGCACTAGAAGGGTTAGGCAAATTGCTAAATACCGTAAAAATTGTTCAAAATAGATTAAATACTGAATTACAAATAGAAGGAATTTTAATGACGATGTATGATGGACGCTTACGCTTATGCAACCAAGTTGTAAGTGAAGTACGTAGGCATTTTGATGAAATGGTTTTTAGCAGCATCATACACCGAAATACAAAACTTAGTGAAGCACCAAGCTTCGGAAAGCCTGTAATATTGTACGATAGCGATAGCAAGGGTGCAGTAAATTATTTAAACCTTGCAAAAGAAATTTTGCAAAAAAATAATATGACGAAGATAGGAAGCGCTGAGAAAGTGATGAGCTAATAAAATATGCCAATTTACAAAAAGGTTATATTTATTACTATTTTACAAAACAAAAAATTATTTATACAAATTATAAAAATGAAAAAATGAAAAAAATATAAAGGCATCTGGATAAATTAAAAAAACTTTGTTATAATCGAATTTTTCAAAGTAACTATTTGCACATTTGCCCATTTTCAAATTTTCACATTTTCTCCATGAGTTTATCCAAAAAAAACGATGCATTAGGAAAAGGTATAAGAAGCCTTTTGCAGAATATAGATACCGACCTTAAAAATACGGCTGGGTCTTTAAAGTCAGAAGTTGTAGAACAAAAAGTTGGCGTACAAAGGGTTTTATTAGATAAAATTGAAGTAAACCCTAACCAACCCCGTAAAGATTTTGATGAAACTGCCTTGAGTGAACTGGCGGCTTCTATAAAAATGCACAATATTATACAGCCACTAACGGTATCTGCATTAGCAGGAGGCAAGTACCGTTTAATAGCGGGTGAGCGTAGGTTTAGAGCCTCTAAAATAGCAGGTTTAAAGGATGTACCAGTTTATGTAAGAGAAGCAAGTGCAGACCAATTGCTCGAACTTGCTTTACTAGAAAATTTACAAAGAGAAAACCTAAATGCCATAGAAATTGCACTATCGTATAAACGACTAATGGAAGATTTGGATTATACCCAAGAGCAAGTAGCAGAGCGTATGGGCAAAGAACGAAGTACGGTTACCAACTATATTCGCTTACTAAAATTACCACCCGATATTCAAGTGGCTGTTCGCAATGGAGTAATAAGCATGGGGCATGCTCGTGCATTAATAAATGTAGATGTGGTGGATAAACAATTATTTATTTTTTCAGAAATAAAAAACAAACAATTATCTGTACGACAAACGGAAGACCTTGTGCGTAAAATGTATACTGGTGGCGGAATTGTTAAAAGTTCTTTAAAAGCTAGCTTGCCACCTGCATTTAAAAAAATAGAAGATAATTTAGCATCAAATTTTGGTACAAAAGTTACCTTAGCCCATTCTAAAAAAGGAAATGGCAGTATTACATTCGACTATTTTTCGCTTGATGAATTGAATGGGCTGCTAGATAAACTGAAGATTAATGTTAGCTGATGAAATTATTTTATTGTTTAAATGCTTTAATGTTTAACTGTTTTATTGTTGTTGCACAAAAAAATGTTGTAATAAAGAAAGACACTACCATTACTATAAACTCAAGTAATTTTAGCAAACAACAAATTGATTCTTCTTTTTTAAAAAACTACAAACCCAGTAAAGCCATAAAACGCTCTGCAATGCTACCTGGTTGGGGACAATATACTAATAAAAAATATTGGAAAATACCCCTCGTATATGCTGGTATAGGTATACCTGCGTATTTGTTTTTTAGAAATATAAAACAATATAAAGAAGCTAAGGCAGCTTACATAAATGCTACAGATGGCGATGCTACAAATAATGGTGAAATAATTGAACCATATAGAAGCGTAGTTGGAGACCCCGAAAGAATAAAAAATTTTAGAAATGAAGTAAGGCAAAATGTAGATTACTCTGTATTATTTTTTATAATTTTTTGGGGTTTAAATGTAGCAGATGCGGCTGTAGATGCTCACCTTAAAACATTTGATGTAAGTGATGAATTAAGTTTTAATTTAAAAACTGGTTATAGCGAAATTGCAAAAACGATTGGGGTGAGTTTGGTGCTTAGTATTAGCAAGAAGAAACCCCCTAAATCTCCTAATGGGGACTTTAAGCACTTTTCATTTTAAAAGTTTTTAAACAAAATTTTTTCAATAAGTTTTAGTAACAACAAATAATTACTAACTAAAGCCCCACTTTGGGGGTTGGGGACTTTCTTAACATGAAAATAGCACTAATAGGATACGGAAAAATGGGTAAAGCCATTGAGGAAATTGCTTTGCAGCGAGGTCATGAAATAGTACTGAAAATTACCTCCGCTAATATTATTGATTTTACTAAGGAAAATTTGCAAAAATGTAACGTGGCCATAGAATTTACAAACCCAGAAAGTGCAATAAATAATCTTCGTGCATGTATAGGTGCTAGCGTGCCTGTAGTATGCGGTAGCACGGGGTGGGGTGAGCAAGAAGATGCCATAAAAAAATATTGTGTTGAAAAAAATGGCACATTATTGTTTGCAAGTAATTTTAGTATAGGGGTAAATATTTTTTTTGAAATAAATAATAAACTTGCAGCATTAATGGCTCCTCAAAGTAGCTACCAAGTAAGTGTAGAAGAAATACACCATACCAAAAAAAAAGATGCACCAAGTGGCACGGCTATTACCATTGCACAGCAAATAATTGATAGTAGAACGGATAAAGATAAATGGGTGCTGGGAGAGAATGCAAATACAAATGAGCTAAGTATTATTAGTAAAAGAATAGACCCTGCGCCTGGTACTCATGTAGTAAAATATTCATCAGTAGTAGATGATATAGAAATAACGCATACAGCCCACAGTAGAAAAGGGTTTGCAGAAGGAGCTTTGCTTGCCGCAGAATATGTTGCAGGCAGAAAAGGTATTTTTAATATGAAAGATGTGCTCGAGATTTTTTAATGCAATCTTTATTTAAAAAAACTTACATATCTCTACTTTCTTTTTTAGGAAACCGTTATGTATAAATTTTAGATGCTAAAATAACGACTGAAAAAAATTGTATTTAATATTTTTTAACTTCGGTATTACATAAAGATGCCTCACAAAATTTAATTTGCAAGGCAGTTTAGTTATTAGTTAAAAATATTTTACAGGTTGTAAGCTACCCTTATTCCAAAAGCACCCCCAAGGTTTGCATAACCAGTATATTTTAATTGCGCTTCTATTTTATCATTTATCATAAAACCTATTCCTGGTGAATAAGTAAGTGGAGTAGCACCTGAAAATAGACTTA
>JAYUJS010000570.1:0-2108 GCA_043765095.1 Ferruginibacter sp. | reverse complement strand
GAATAGCGTTTTCAGGAGTGAGTACTAAGTTTTCTTTCATATTTATAAAGGATAGTTTGGTGCCGCTGAGCATGCCACCAAGCCCATCGTGTAAGTCTTTTGCAATACGACTGCGTTCTTCTTCTTGTCCTTGTAGCATTGCGTCTATGGCAAGGAGTTGTTTGTCTTTTTCTAGTTCTGTTATTTTTTGTTTTTGTAGCTCCTGTTGTTGTGTAGAAACTTTTTGTATGTTTTTAAAATTGCGAAAACCAAGTAGGCTAAATAAAGCTATGCCAATGGCAGAGCCAATAAGAATTTTATTGAGGGTAGATTTTTGTTTGTTTTCTGAATTCAACTTTGTTATTTCAGTTTCTTTTTTTTGAGTTTCATATCTTTTTTCAAACGATGTAACATTTTTTACAATTTCGTCATTAAGTTGTATTTGATTAATAGAATCTTCTTTTGCTACATAAAAATCTGCCATCGATAAATTGCCCGAGGCTATTTCAATTTTTTGCAGTAATTGAAAGCAGCGTCTTTTATTTTCTACAATTTTATTATTTTCTGCATATTGTAAAGATTCTAATGTTTTTATTTTAGAAAGCTTAAATTGCTTATTGTAATAATAATTATAACCTTCATTTAATAAAAGTGTAGATTGGTATAAGCCATTATCTGGTATTGATTTTATTTTTTTCATTAAACCAATAAAGTAAGGCAACTCATTATATTTTTTTTCAATAATTTTTGTGTGAAAACAGTTTTGAATATTAATAATGTAATTTGGAATATAACTACTGTCTTGTTTACATATTTCTATAGCTTCATATGCATACAATAAAGTACTGTCATATTTTTTTAAACCAAAAAAAGCACTAGCTAAATTTGTTAACGTAAATACATAAACTTCTCTTTTGCCAATTCCCTTTTTTGCAAAAAGAACGGCTTTTTCTGCAAATATTTTACCTTTTTCAAATTGCTTCATATCGGTATATAAAGCTGATAGGTTTCCATATACAAAAAGCATATCTAAACTATCTTTTATTTTTTCAAAAGTAGAAAGTGATTTTAAATTGTAATATATACAAGAGTCTTTATAATTTATTCTACTATATGATAGTGCTAAATTTCCGTAGCAAATTGCTATTAACTGGTCATTACCTAATGATAACGCTGTTATAATATTTTTCTTTGTTAAAATAAAACTAGTATCAAATTTACCTTGCTGGTCATATATTTCTGTTGCAAAATATGTATTAAGAATTATACTTTTTTTAAAATCTAATTTTTCAGCAAGCGTTTTAGATTTGTTTATATAGTACAATGCAGAATCATGATTGGTAAAACTATAATACCTGCTTATTTTACTTAATATTTTTGATTTGTTGGTATCTTCTTTGGCATTCGAAAGTTTTGTATATAAACTATCTGGTACTTGTGCAAAACTGCATTTCCCAATTAACAAAAGCATTAAAATTATCGTACGACCCATTGTAAATATTTTAATAAATGTAAAATATCATTCTTTTTCTCACCCTTCCAAACATATTATCAAAAACCACCCTTTTACGTGAGATGTCATAAATTATAAAAAATAAACATTTGTATATCAAAAAAGTTCATCTAAAAACTTTGTTTTATGATACTACAATTAAAAAATTCGGAGGATTTTAAAACCGCCAACACTTTGGCAATTAAACAAGCAACAACCAATCTTGTGAGAGGGAAGAAATCAAAATTACGATTTGCTATAATAAAAGTAAGGTTATTTTTTTGGAATCTGTCACCTATCCATTGGTATGATACATTTAGAGATATTCATATTGATATGAATGAATTTGTTTCACCTAAAAATAAAATAAAAAAGATATGAAAAATTTTATCTTATTCATTGTAATGTTACTAATTACTGCATTGGCACATGCACAAAACGTAGGCATAGGTACCACCACACCTACATTAGGCAAGCTAGAAATAAAAGGAGCAGCAGGCACAGGTACTACTGTAGCAGCATTCGGCACTGATGGTGCAGGGCTTTCAATACAAAAAGATGTGCTAGGTCCTATAATAGGTTTTAATCATTACAGAGATTTAACGATTGCAAACTCTCAAGGTAAATATTTTGCAAA
>JAYUJS010000569.1:0-2116 GCA_043765095.1 Ferruginibacter sp. | reverse complement strand
TATTTTTATTTTCGGAGCGCATCCACTCTGGAAATTTGTCTTTTTCTAACATCCTATCAAACTTGTATATACTTTTATTATCGGCAAAAGTAAAATTGTAAATCTCTGTTTTAAATATAGGTACTTTATCTCCCATTCTTTCCGCCCAATCGCTATTGCCCATGTTCTTTTTTACATTTGCTTTTACTTCAAATTCAATACTTGCTTTTTCTATAAATAGCTGTGAATTGCTGTTTTTGGTAATAAACCCAATCGCTATCGCTATTAATATTATTTTTTTCATCATATCTCTTTTTAGTTAAATTATTTTTTTGCGGAAGCTTTGTTTTTAAAATTCCAACTAAAACCTAGCATCCAATATTGTTGTAATCTATCGTTTCTTGTTTCAGTAAAGGAGTTTCCAAAAAAGTTTCTATCCAACCCTATATTTTGTTTTAGTATATCTTTTACTAAAAAGTAAATTGTGTATTCATCTTTGTTAAAAGTACCTTGTAATCTTGCATTCAAAATATTGTTAGTAAGGCTAGGGACTTGGGCTGTAGCTTGGCGTGTAAACAAATCGTAGTCTGCACTTATAGACCATACTTTTTTATAATACACCGTACTATTTATGCTTAAGTTATTTGTAAAATATTCAGTTTTGGTAGCATTTTGCGAGGTTGTTTGAATATTATAATTCGGTGCTACACTCACACTAAAATCATACTTTTTATCTTTAGATTTTTGAGCACTTAAGCTTAATCCAAGGTTTGTATTGTCAGAATTACTTTTTACGTTGTTAATAAAATCTACATATCTATTAAAGCCACTATTAAAATTTAATCCAAATCTAGTATCTATTTTTTTTTGCTTAAACCCTACACCTCCATAAAAATTAAAATTTATATTTCCATTAGTGTTTATCGGTTGGGTGGTAGAGGAACTTCCTCCATTTTTATACACTCTGTTGTTTGCTATTGCATCATTCTCAATGTTTAAACTTAATGATTGATACATCCACAAATCTTTTACAAAATTGTATCCATAGTGGTTTAAAGAAAATCTGTTGGTAAACGATGGCTTTAAATTTGGATTACCAATATATAAATTTAATTGGTCATTATTATTATTTAATGGTTGTAATTGCTCTATAGTTGGTTGTTTATTGGTGCCACTATAATTTATAGTAAGGCTATGGTTTGATTTGTAAGTGTATGTCATGTTAGCTGTAGGGTTAAAGTTCGTGTAACTTCTATTGGCACTATATGTACTACTCAAATCTTTCAAATCAAAATTAATAAAACTTAAACCAGCACCCACATTTACCTTAAACTTTTTATAGTTGTAATTTAGTTTTACAGATGGAGATTGCTGCACAATATTTTGTCTAAATTTATTTGAAAGTGTATCTACTTTGTTAATGTATTTATCGGTTGCACTATCATAGTTTAAAGTTGTTTGGTCATTGGTACCATTGTTTAAACTTATTTGATAAGCAAACTCCATGGCAAACTTTTTGTTCAATGGCTCTGTATATACAAGTTTCGTTGTTACTTTACTAGTTGATTTATCATAATCTTTTTGTTGTTTTATATCAATTTTTAATGGAATACTATTGGCTACTATTGTATTGTTGGAAATTAAATTATTTGTTCCAGTAGTATTTAGTGCACTCCAATCAGCTGTTAGCGATATTGTACGTCTTGCTTTTTTAAACTTGTGGTTAAAGAGTGCATTTACACTATACGCTTGCTTATTATTATTCGTACTAAAATATTTTGTAAAATCATTTACAAATATTCCTTTGAAACCAGTTGTAATACCATTGCTAAGCGTATTGCTTTTTGTTTCATAAAAATTAGATTTTGTTGTTACTTTAAATGTATTGAAAGAATCAATTTTTGTATCAAAGACAGCTTTTAGCTTTACATTGCTTCTATTTATATAAACACTTTCATTTTTGTTAGAATTTAATAAAGTATCTCTTATTTGGGTTTGTGTATACTGAGCCCTATTATTATCATAGCGTTGTGCATTGTACTTTGGCGAAAAATTAATACTTGTATTTTCATTCCATTTATTACTGTACTGCCCCCCAGCATTTACATTAGTTAAAAATCCATTTTGTGTATCTATG
>JAYUJS010000568.1:0-2127 GCA_043765095.1 Ferruginibacter sp. | reverse complement strand
TTTCAACTAAATTTTTCACCTCACTCAGCGCAATCCTCTCTTGCTTCATATCATCTCTATACCTAATTGTTACAGTATTATCTTCTTTTGTTTGATGGTCTATCGTTACACAAAAAGGGGTGCCTATCGCATCCATTCTTCTATAACGCTTACCTATTGCATCTTTCTCTTCATAAAAACACATAAAACTGCCCTTACATTCATTCATTATTTGTTTTGCTATTTCAGGCAAGCCATCTTTTTTTAACAATGGCAAAATAGCTAATTTTATAGGCGCAAGTTTTGCAGGTATTTTCAGTACCACTCTTCCATCAGGGGTTCCATCCTCCTTCGTCCATTTTTCATCTTGGTAAGCAAGGCTCATTACAGTTAAAAAAAGTCTGTCAAGCCCTACAGAAGTTTCTACCACATAAGGTGTGTAGTTGCCATATGGTTTCCCTTCTTCGTTAAGGTCGTTATCAAAATATTGTATTTTCTTTTTGCTAAAAGTAGCATGCTGTGTAAGGTCATAATCTGTGCGGCTATGTATACCTTCTAGTTCTTTCCAACCAAATGGAAATTCAAATTCAATATCCAAAGCCATATCCGCATAGTGAGCCAATTTTATGTGGTCGTGAAAACGCAATTTCTCAGCAGGTATACCAATGCTTTCGTGCCATTTTTTGCGCTCATCTTTCCAGTAATTATACCATTCTTTTTGTGTACCTGGGCGCACAAAAAATTGCATTTCCATTTGCTCAAATTCACGCATTCTAAAAATAAACTGACGAGCAACTATTTCGTTTCTAAACGCCTTACCCGTTTGAGCAATACCAAAAGGTATTTTCATACGCCCACTTTTTTGTACGTTTAAAAAATTTACAAAAATACCTTGTGCAGTTTCTGGGCGTAAATAAATCGTATCAGCCTCATCTGCCAATGCACCAATTTTGGTGTTAAACATAAGGTTAAATTCTCTAATATCTGTCCAGTTGCAAGTTTTGCTAATGCTGCATTTTATTTTATTGTCTTCTATTAATTTTTTTAAAGCAGCATAATCACTTGCAGCAATTAGCAACTCCATTTTCTCTAAAATTTCATTTGCTAAACCTTCCTTATTTTTTGCTTCTTGCTCATTGCCCTTTGCCAACTGCTCCTTGCCTTCTGCCAACTGAATTTCTGCAAACGCTTCTATCAAATGATCTACTCTATATCTTTTATTACTATCCTTATTATCAATCATTGGGTCACTAAAACTATCCACATGCCCACTAGCCTTCCACACAGTTGGGTGCATAAAAATAGCTGCATCAATACCCACAATATTTTCGTGCATTTGGGTCATGCTTTTCCACCAGCTATCACGCAGGTTTTTTTTAAGTTGCGCACCCATTTGCCCATAATCGTATACCGCTGCTAGCCCATCATAGAGTTCACTACTTTGAAAAATATATCCATATTCTTTACAATGAGAAATTATCTCTGCAAAATTGTTTGTTTCATTTGCCATAGCTGCAAATATAAACATAGATTATCGGCTCATAAAATAAGCTGCGCTTTTTTATGAGCCTAGCAAAAACAGCAGCAATGGTGAGCATTTGTGGCGTCGCACATTTGGAGTTAAGTTATCTATTGCACTTTTATTATGCAATAGATTGGCATAGAAGATATATTTCTAGAGCATCTAAATTTATTTTAAAATAATTTTACCCTTACATGCAACATTCTTCATGCATGCTTGTACTTATATATACAAACAATCTATTTGCAACTAACCACTACTATACATACAGATGAATTGGTAAAACAATGCTTACAAGGCGAAACAAAAGCCTACAGCGAATTATACCAACGATACTGTAAGGCAATGTTTAGCACTTGTTATAGAATTGTAAATCATTTTGCAGAGGCGGAAGATGTATTGCAAGATAGTTTTATGGATGCCTTTAATAACTTAAAAACGTTTAGCTACGAAAGCACTTTTGGTGGCTGGTTAAAAACGATTGTGATAAATAAAAGCATTAACCATTTACGAAAGAAAAAACTAGACCTTGTAGATATTGATAAAGTTATAACAGAACATTTAACAGACGAAAACGACATAAATGAAGAAGAAATTATTTACAAAATAGAAGAAGTGAAGCTAGC
>JAYUJS010000567.1:0-2130 GCA_043765095.1 Ferruginibacter sp. | reverse complement strand
CATGGGCTAGTTGCATTTAGCCTATACTGCCACTGGTATGTTGGTAATGAACCCGCTGCTATTACACTAAAACTTGCATTGCTGCCACATACAGTACTCACACTCACTGGTGCCGTAGTAATTGTTACTGGTATACAAGGTATTATTTTTACATTGTAATCTTCTACCTCTCCATAAATGCCAGGTTGAGAACATGGCATAGTTGCAGTTACGGCTTGATTCCATTGTAACCTTATTCTCATTCTCGTTGTACCAAGTAAAGCAGTTGCAGGTATATTTATTGTTCCATTTATCGTTCCAGTTGTACTACCTAAATATTGAAACTCGGTAGGATCAAATGTTCCATTTTGGTTATAGTCTATCCAAACTCCTACATGCTCAGTGCCTCCAGGGCCAACTGTCACAGAAATAGGCATTGCAGCACCTTGTATAATATCAGGCACAGTTGTTACTGGTGTAGTATTAGTATAATTTGAATACCCACCTGTACAAGTTAAACCAGATGTGTTTGTTAAGGTACCAAATGTAACACTAGCAATTCTATCATCAAGTGTACAATTAATAGCAGTTGGTACACAATAACAACCAGTAGAAGCAGTTACTTCAACAGCTTTAGATGGTACTGTAGTAGCTCCACAAGTTACATTACATCTGTAAAAAGTAGTTGCAGATAAGCTATAAGTTAAAGTTGGTATTGTAGCTCCTATGATATTATTCCAAGGACCAGTTGCAGTACTAGCAGACTGCCATTGATAAGTAACCCCTGCACCTAGAGTGCCATTTTTTAATGATAAATTAAACGGTAAACCAGGGCAACGAGCAGATAATGTAGATAATGCTGTATCAACTGCTGGTGTTGAGCAAGCCGAAGCACCAGTAACTGTATAATTAATTTTAAAACATAAATCCATTGGCACTGCAGCACCTGCAGGCGCACCTGCATCGGTAAGCGCTCCCCAAGTACCTGTATTATTTATTAATGCATTATTTGATGGTTGCGATCTAGCACCTGTAATTTGACTAAACACATTGTAATATGCATTTGTAGAGGCTACTTGCCAGTTTATCCAATATGTACCAGCAGTAAGCACAGTAGAAAAAGCTGTATTAATTTCTGAAACATTTAAAGGGTTACCAGCCCATGCTACATTTGCAGGGTTTGCAGAGCTAGTGATAACTCTTGCATTTGCAGCTACTGTTGTTGTGTAATAATTTGTAGCTAAACTACCAAATACAACAGTTCCGCCTGCCAGTGGGCTACCATTTCTAATTACAACGCCTACAGCAGTTACAGGACTAGCCGTAACTTGTATTCCGTAAAAAGAAGCTCCTGTAATTGTCCAAGTTTGACCTACTGGAACAGTAAAATTATCAGAAACATGAAAGTTTCCACTCATATTAAAAGCCAATGCAGAATTGGCAACTGTATTGTCACCAATATTATTTTGCATTTCATGCCATTGTATACCTGCTGGTGCAGCTACACCTGCTTTACTTACAGTGCCTGTACCAAGGTTTCCATTGGTATAGGTTTGTGCATTTGAAGAAAAAAAGAATACAATTGTAAGTGCAAAAACAAAAAGTTTCTTTTGAGTTGCTACAACTTGTTTGATTAATGTAATATTTAAATTCATATTTCTATTTTTTATTATTATAAAATTTTTTATTATTAAATTTCAAATACAATTATTTTTTTGAAGTATTATTCAAACTTGCATTTGAAAGTGCTGCTGCATTACTTCTCTCTTGCTCACTAGCTAAAGATAATTTTTTTGCTTCTACTTTTTTTTGATTAGCAAATTTATCTGCTAATTGCTTGTCTTTTAAAGCCTTTTGTTGTAGTGATAATGCTGATTTTGCTGATTTTTGAGCAAAAGTGGTTGCTGCAAATCCACAAGAAATAAAAACCAATAGTAATAATTTTTTCATGATTTTGTTTTATTTAACTTTAATAAAATTTTTAACGTAATTGTATTTAATATCAAAAATACTTTTTTTTTTAATACAACAGCAAAAAAATTAAAATAAAAAATATTCTTAAATCAAAACGGGTCATCTTTTCAGACGACCCGTTTTGGTTAAAAGTGTATGTTAGGTTTGTATTTTACCTGTACTTTAATATTTTTAGTA
>JAYUJS010000566.1:0-18145 GCA_043765095.1 Ferruginibacter sp. | reverse complement strand
AATTTTAATGAAGTATAATTTTTATAATCTCCAAAACGCCAGTATTGAAAAGTATCTACAATATTAGTTTCCCAAGGTTTCATATTTTGAAAATCTAAGTAGGCGGGTATCTGCATGTTATTTACGAGTATGCGCCTACATATAAAGGGGATGTCAAACTCTTTTATATTGTGACCAGCAAAACACCAACGGTTATTAAAACTTTCAATTTTTGTAATGGTTTGCAAAAAATCCGTCAATATTTTTTTTTCATCATCACCATAAAAAGATTTTATCCTCATTTTTAGGTTTTGTTCTTTTATAAAATAACCAATGCTTATGCATACTACTTTAGAAAACTCTGCCATCACACCTGCACGCATGGGGTAAAACTCAGCAGCAGTAAGCCCTTCAGGAATAGTCTTTGCAGTTTTTTCTTGCCAAAGCTCTTGCCATTTTTCGTCTAGCAAATAAAAGTTTGCTGCTACAGATGCAGTTTCAATATCTATCACAATTAAATCTTCGGTACGAATGTTTTGCATAGCTGTAATTTTATCAAATACAATTTAAGCAAAAAAATCCGCTTCATAAAAAGCGGATAAAATTATTTTTAAATATTTATTTTTCGTAGGATATGGCAGGTGTTCTACCTACAGTTTTTATTTAATAAAATTATATTTTAAATTAAAACGTAACTCCTACAGAAACTTGAATTGCTTGGTTTTTCCAAGTTTGTGCAGGATTAAGATTACTAACATCCGTTAAACCAAGCTTATACCTAGCGCTTAAATTTATAAAAGGGAGTTGTATCCATAACCCGCCAATAGCACTCCATTCTCCGTTTTTGTACAAATTATTTATACCGTTTTTTAAACTATCTGTAGTCTGCTTTAGTAATCCCCCATAAGCAGGTCCTAGCTGTAATTTTACTTTATTTGTAGGCCCAATATTTATATTTAATAATAAGGGTATTTCTAAATAATCTAATTTTGCACTATGTTGGCTACCGCCGCCAACCAAGTCATCATAAATAGTGTTGGCATCATCAGTATATTCTGATTGTGTTTGTACAAAATTAACCTCTGGCTGTAATCCTATTTTTTTTGTAATATTTAATTGAGCAAATACACCAGCTTGAAAATTATAGCTAAACTCATCTTTATAAGACTTACCAGAAATTTTATTGATGTTTACACCAGCTTTTGCACCTATACGAAAAAAACTTTCATTACCTGCTTGCGCAAAAATTGTATTTGTTGATACACAAATTAATAGGAAAACAACTACTGCTATTATAAATTTAAAAAAAGGTTTATTTCTCATGTTATTTTTTTGTTTAAAATTAATATTGTAAAATAACCAAAACTATACCACAAAATTGTTTGAATACTATTTTGTGAAAAAATTAATATTTTATGTGCTAAACTTTTATAAATTAAGTTAATATTTTACAAAATTTCCTTCCAAGTGTGGTCTGCAAGCAATTGTACTTTTGCAATATGAGCTTTATATCCTTTTCCACTTCTACCCCATTCGTTTGGGCTTATCATACTTATCATATAAGCCCCATCGTGGTTTTCGTATAAGTTATAAATATTACCAATTATTGGCTGAAAATTTAATTTTGCACTATATACAATCATTGATAATTCTTTTCTGCTTTGTATTTCTTGTGCTTGCAATGCCAGCAGTTCTACTTGCTTGCGTATTTGGTCAAGTTGCATGTTGGTTTGTTCTTCCATTGCTGTAAGCACTTTATGCCTTATTACACCTTCTTGCGTAGGTTTTATTACAACACCGCTTACGCTAGCACTGTAAGGAAGCACACTCATTTGCTTGTGAAAAAATTCTACATTAGTAAAAGCTACTCCGTCTTCCTTTGTACCAATTTGGGTTACTTTTAAATATCCATTTGGTTCTATGGCATGTATAATTTCTAAAACTACATTGTCATTTTTTATAAAATTTATTTCAAAAATAATAGAGCTTAATACTTTTCCTCTTACATGTGTAGCAAAATCTTTATCATAAAATTCTTGAAGCGAATCATCAATTAAAATATCATACTTTGCATTAAATGAATCATTTTCTAGCGTTACCCAACTATTGCTAATTGTTAAATATTTTTTATTTTCTGCTGCAGTTATTTGAAAATAGCCACTCTTTGGTCTATTGCCTTTTTCGTAAGTACCTTTTTCGGGAAATAGTTGCCAAGAGGCAATGAAGTTGTATGCTGAAGTCATATAAAATTTTATAAAATACTAACGAAAAAGAACGAAAATTATTCTCTTTTAGTTTTGTATTTTCTTGTGATTAAAAACAGATTTTATTTCAATTTGTACTACGTGTGGATGGTCATGATTTACAATAAGTTCTTGTCTAAACGGATGTATTAAAATACCTCCGCCAATTTTTTACTAATTTTATAGAAAGAGGCGGACAGGTATATCTTATAAAGGCATTGCAACTAAACGCATTTCATTAATGCGTGGTAAAACCATTGCATCTTCAACCCATCTCCTATTTTTAAATTTTACATATATTGATCCTACCACATCATATTTCACGATACTTCCATTCGCTAACTGTCCTTTTCTTCTTTCTTACATAGCCAAGTCTAATTGCTGCTGTACAGTTTCATTACTGCAAATATAAACGCTCTAGTATCTACCATCATATTTATTGTCATACTTCTTACATTATCTTCCCCAATTTTATACCTACTAAACATTGCTAAATCAGCTGCGTTTATTTATTCACTTTCTGCATATACTAATCCCATACTATTTACTTTATATTTCTAAGGTAAAAATTAACAAAACAAGAAAGCCGTTTCAGTAATTGAAACGGCTTTAAAAAATATTTTACTCAAAACTACATTGCGGCCAGCTGTACTTTTTGTTGTAACTCTAATACGCTTTCTTTAAACATTGTATCGGTATCCATTAAATCTTTTACAGTTTGGCAACTATGTATAACGGTTGTATGGTCTCTTCCCCCAAAATGCTCCCCAATAGTTTTAAGAGAATTTTTTGTAAATGCTTTAGATAAAAACATGGTTATTTGACGAGCTTGCACAATTTCTCTTTTACGAGTTTTCTGTAGCAGCTTATCATAAGCAACATCAAAATATTCGCATACCATTTTTTGGATAGCGTCAATAGTAATTTCTTTTGTAGAAGATTTTACAAAATTTCTCAATACTTTCTTTGCCAATTCGAGGTCTATTTCTCTCTTGTTTAGCGAAGATTGTGCCAATAATGAAATGAGTGCACCTTCTAGCTCTCTTACATTTGTATTTATATTGTATGCTATATATTTTACTACTTCACGAGGCATATCAAAACCATCGTTTTTCATTTTTATGTCTAGTATTTCAATTTTTGTTTCGTAGTCTGGCACTTGCAAGTCTGCACTTAACCCCCAGCGAAAACGGCTTAATAATCTTTCTTGCACACCCTCTAAATCTTTTGGAGATTTGTCACTAGTTAGTATTAGTTGTTTTCCACTTTGGTGTAAGTGATTAAAAATAGAAAAAAATGCATCTTGAGATTTCTCTGCTCTATTAAAGAATTGAATATCGTCAATAATTAAAACGTCTATCAATTGGTAAAAATGTATAAAATCATTAATGGCATTATTACGACCATGGTCTATAAACTGATTTATAAATTTTTCGGAACTTACATACAGTACAACTTTATTAGGATTAATATTTTTTACCTCGTTGCCTATTGCTTGAGCCAAATGAGTTTTACCAAGCCCAACACCACCATATATAACCAAAGGGTTAAAACTAGTGCCTCCAGGTTTTTCAGCAACTGTTTTGCCAGCCCTACGAGCTACACGGTTACAATCTCCTTCTATATAAGTATCAAAAGTATATGCGGAATTAAGCTGCGGGTCTATCTGCATCTTTCTAAGACCCGGTATTACAAACGGGTTCTTTACAGGGTTATTTGTGACTAGCGGAAAATCCATTTCGTTGTTTGAATATGATTTGTAACCATGCCCAGGTATATCAGTAGTAAGTGGCTTATTTTTACTATTTCCACTATCTACCATTATTCTATATTCCAATCTCGCTTCTTTGCCTAATTCTCTTTTCAATGTTTTTGCAAGAAGAGATATATAATGCTCCTCAAGATACTCATAAAAAAATTGACTTGGCACTAGTATAGTAAGAACTTTATCTTTTAAATGTACAGGTTTTATAGGTTCAAACCAAGTTTTAAAATGCTGCCATTCTACTATATCTTTGATAATATCTAAACAAGCGGCCCATATTTTATCAAAAGATTTATCCATTATCCGTATAGCAGTTTATAAATTATTATTACTTTTTTAGTTTAATACTCCTTCAAAAATTGGTTGTATTACTATTATTTTTTTGGGGGACAGCGAATATCAAAATAAATTGTTGATAAAAAAAACTTTTTATTCTACTTAATTTACCATAGTTAGTATTTACTGCTTCAAAAATATACGAAATATACACTTGTAGTTTAAGCAAAAGCTTTATGCAGCTTGTATTTAATTAAATAAATATTATTTACTTAATTAAAAAAATATTTTTTATTTTAATAAAAAAAAATAGGTTGCTATGTGGATAAACTAAAATTTTTATCAAATTTAGTATTAAAAAATTAAGAATAATTGAACATCTAAAACGACCCTTAATATTTTAAAAATTTACAACTATTTTTGACTAAAAATAATAAAATTATGAGTTACGAATTAACTGGAAAATTAATTGCAAAATATGATACTATACAACGTACAGAAACTTTTAAAGTAAGAGAATTTGCTTTGGAAAAATCTGATGATATAGGTGGGCGTACAATTGTAAATTATGTAAAATTTCAATGCATACAAGATAAAACAGAAATTGTAGATAAAGTAAATATTGGTGATATGGTAAAAATTTACTTTAATATAAAAGGAACAAAATGGGAAAAAGATGGTAAGACTAGTTATTTTACAAACTTAGATGCATGGCGAATTGAGCAAATTTTAAATCCTGCTACACAACAAAATGCACAAAGTAATGACACAAGTGCAATGGAACCGCTAGATAATTTTACAAGTAATGAAGTAGCAGATGATTTACCGTTTTAGAAATAATCAAATGAGAAAAAGTACAGAAGTGCAAATAGAAAGTCACAATTTGCAGGGTAAATAAATCAATATTCCAAGATAAGTACTTGGCTAAAAAATATGACACAAAAAATTACACTCAAACTTTTGCCTGCTGAGGCAGCAGATGAAGCTATTATAAAAAAACACATAGCCTCATCTTTGCAAATAAAGTTTTCTTTTATTGCGGGGTTTCAAATACTTAAAAAATCTATAGATGCAAGAGGTAGAACTATTTTTATAAATCTTACTATAAATGCTTTTATTGATGAACCATTTGGATCGTTGGCAGTTAGCAATAAGCAGTGGGCAATTGTAAGTGAACAATTGGATGTAAGCAATTTTCAGTTTAAAAATGTGGAGCATTCAAAAAAATCTGTAATCATTATTGGTGCTGGCCCAGCTGGTATTTTTGCTGCGCTAATGCTGTTGGAGAAAGGTATAAAACCAATAATATTAGAAAGAGGAAAAGATGTAAGAGCAAGACGCCGTGACCTTGCCAAACTAAACAAAGAAGGTATTATAAACCCTGAAAGTAATTATTGCTTTGGCGAGGGAGGGGCAGGTACATACAGCGACGGTAAATTATATACAAGAAGTAATAAGCGTGGCGATATTGATAGAATATTAAATTTATTTATTCATTTTGGCGCCCCAAAAAATATAGCGTATGATGCGCACCCACACATAGGTACTAACAAACTGCCACAAATTATTACTGCCATGCATGAACAAATAAAGCAATGCGGAGGACAAGTTTTATTTGAAAAAAAAGTAGTAGATTTTATATTGAATAATAAAAAAATTAGTGCAGTAAAAACTGCAAATGGAGATTTTTTTTCTGCGGATTCGTATATTTTAGCAACTGGGCATAGTGCAAGAGATATTTTTGAATTGTTACATAAAAAAAATATACTTATTGAGCCAAAGCCTTTTGCAATGGGGGTTCGCATAGAACACCCACAAAACTTAATAGATAAAATACAGTACCATTGTTCTATTGAAAGAGATGAATACTTGCCACCTGCTTCCTATAGCTTGGTACAGCAAGTAAATGGAAGAGGGGTATTTTCGTTTTGCATGTGCCCAGGGGGTATTATAGCACCAGCCGCTACTAATATGGGCGAATTAGTAGTAAATGGATGGAGCCCGTCAAAAAGAAATAACTCTTTTGCAAATAGTGGCATGGTGGTGCAAGTAGAAAGGATAGATGCAATAAAAGAGCTACGTTTAGCTGGTTTAGATGATACTGAGACTTTAGAAAACGACCCATTTATTTTTATGAAATTTCAACAATTAATAGAACAAAAAGCATTTGAAGCAGGAGGCGGAAATTTTGTAGCACCAGCACAAAGAATGCTAGATTTTGTAAATAAAAAAATTTCATCCTCATTACCAAAAAACTCTTATTTGCCTGGGTTAAATTCAGTAAAATTAGATAGCGTTTTACCTCCTTTTATTTATAATTCATTAGCAGAAGGATTTAAGGCTTTTGGAAAAAAATTAAAAGGTTATTATACAAACGAAGCGGTGCTGGTAGCAGTAGAAAGCCGCACATCGAGCCCGGTTAGAATACCAAGAAATACTGATAACTTACAACACCCTCAAATACAAAATTTATATCCGTGCGCAGAAGGTGCTGGCTATGCAGGTGGTATTGTAAGCGCAGCAATGGATGGCGAAAGGGTAGCTATACAAATAAGCAACTGTTTATAGTTTTAACAATTACTCAAATTGTTTTGCAAGAGTATCTTTTACTTGATTATTAGTAAATTTTATGATAATACCAATAACAAATAATATTGAAAATAATATACAGCCTATCACAAAGCCTGCTATGGCATAAACTTTTTTAGATACTTGAATAACATCGAAAGGGGGTGTAGGTTTATCTAATATTTGAATTATTGGAGTTATCTTATCTAATCTATACACTGCATCATCTTTGTTTGCACTTGCGTAATCTCTCTGCAACACCGTTTGTATTTTAATGTTTTCCAAATTATCTTTGGGTATAATATATTTTAACCTCCCGTTTGGAATAAATAAAGTTGTGCTATTCATTTTTATCCTCTTTGCATCTATTTCCTTTATTACACTTTCCAATGAATCTAATTTATTTGAAGCAAAATCTAAGTCAAGTTTTGCTTTTTCTATTTTTAATTCTTTGTAAAATTGTGAAATTTTATCAATTAATACATAACTAATAGGTGGAATAAGCTTTTCATTATAATTGGAGAAAGTAATTTCTAATAAACTATTTTTATTAAATTTAAGAATGTACATATCTTTTATAATGCTAGAGCCAAGCAAAGCAAGTTCTTCTTGAGTAATTGGTTTTTTTATATCAACTTCAAAAAATGACTTGTGTTTATTTGCTTCATTTATTAGAATTTCTGCAATAGTTAAATTCTGAAATTCAGTTAAATGCTCAAGCACTACTGCTTCTCTCGTTTTTTTGCTTCTACCTACTTCTTCTATATTTACAGTAGCTTCTTCTGTTATACTTTTGGTACCTCCTCCCCCGCCAAGTAATTCTGATATTTTTGATGTAGCACTATTTTTATCTGAGACAGGTGTTAATGGGAAAATAGTAGATTTAACTGAGTAAATTGCTGGCTTGCTTTTAGCATAAAAAAACATAAGTATCCCTACCAACACTCCTCCAATTAAAATTAAGAACTTCAATTTAATAAGCCTCAGTAAAATTCTTTTTATTAGCTCTTTACTTGTCAATTTTAAGTTTATTTTGTATATTTAAATATTATTGCAGTAAGCAATATTGGAATAATGCTTGTAATTGTAGTTTTAACAATGTCACCAAGTTCTTGCCCATCTGGCCTTTTAGGAATTGTAACTACTGCACCTTCTTCCATTTTTGGGTAAAAGTGAAAAAATAAAAAATTTCTTGTGCGTCTACTTCTTCCATTTGCATAAGTTACAAATACTCTATTTCTCCATGGGCGCACTCCAAACCCTCCAGCCTTATCTATGTAATATGGCAAACCTGTATGTTCTTTATCAAATGGTATTCTTAGTGGTGATTGTACTCTACCTTTTACTGTTACAAATGGATTAACCTCAGGAATAAATATAACATCACCTTCTTGCAAAATAATATCGTATTTGGAATTTTTATTTTTTATTGCTTTGTATAAATCAATACTTACTGGATCTTCTAAATTTGCTATATCCACACCAGCAACAACATTGCCTATGCTATCATACTTCAAAGTACCAATTGCTTTTTCTCTAAGGTTTGAATTATTTCTTCTAATTAAAACAGCCCCACCTAAATTTGCATTTTCTTTAAACCCGCCTGCACGTGCTACGTAAGACGATATTTTTTCATACTTATCTAACCTTGGATATAAACCAGGATATCTAATTAACCCTTTTAACTCAACATTTTGTTGCATTTCAAATGTTGAATTTTTTCTTACGAAAATTTGATCGTATGGCTTTAAAAAAACAGTACTAGCAACTGAATCTAATTTTAAATTATCTTTTATAAAATAAGGTCTAATTGTAGTTCTTGTAGGCTTTAACCCTTGCCTTGCAGAGTCAATATCTACAATACTAGATATTTCTAATCTACCGTACTCTGCAGACTGTTTTAAACCACCAGATAAATACAATAAATCTTGCAAAGTCATTCCACCATACTTTCTTACTTTTCCTTGTTTTCTAACCTCCCCAAATATTTCTACATAAGCTTCATCTGCAAACTCTGATGTTGCAAAAAGTAAAATCATATCATTTGCCGTTAGTACAACATTATTTTTGCTGTCAAAATTTCCATTATTTATATCAGATAAATCAACATCCAACTTGTCAGAAAATTTCAAACTAGTACTATCACCAGCACCTCTAAAAATATAAGCTCTCTGCATCAATGTATTTCTAGTAACGCCGCCTGCTCTATTAATAATGTCAAATAATCTATCCCCAACTTTTAGTTGATAAATATCAGGATATTTTACTTCCCCTTTTATTTCAACTTTATTAGAAAGTCCAGCACGAATTAAGTTAGCTTTTACAATATCACCGTCTTTTAATGAAGCATCTTGATCAGACAATTTTGTAATAGCATTTGCATTTACATTAATAATTTTTTGACTTTCATCATCATTGGTTATAACTTCAAGTGAGGATGAAAGTGCATCAGGATTTAAACCACCACTAAATTTTAATAATGCTTTTACGCCCTCAGTCTTTTTTAATTGATAATACATTGGTCTTCTAAACTGTCCAGTAGCCAATACCTTTTTCTCATAAAATTGTACAATAATAAAATCATTATTTTGTAGGTATAGCTGCCTGCCAATATCTCCTGTATGCAAATATTTATATACATCTATCTCTTCTACAATTCTACCATTTCTTTTAATTAAAATACTTCGTAGATTGCCATACTCTGTAACACCACCAGCTTTTGCTATTACATTGTATGCATTACTAAAAGCAGATACCGTATAACTGCCAGGGTTTTTTACTTCGTTTACAACATTTATATTAATTGTACGAGGCTGCCCTAGGCTTATATCAATACTAGTACCAGTTGGTACAAGTGCTGAAAATCTTGAGTATAAAATTTTTCTTGCATTTTCAAATGTATATCCACCTACATATATTTTACCAACTTGTTTTGGAAAAATAGCACCATCTGATGCTACAACATAACTTTCTTGCATTTCAGCACCTCCATATAATGAAATAATGATGTGATCACCTACACCCAAAGGATAATCAAGTGGAGGGGTTGACATTTCGGACAAACTAAAATTTGGGGCATTGGAAAATACATTTGAACCGTAAGTACTATTTCCTATTCTAGATTCATTTTTTATATTATCGTTTAAAATAGTGTCTTTAGTAATTTTATTATTCATATCCTTACCAGCATCTTTATTGTCTCTATTTAACATTGCATCTAGCTGGGCATTTGTTTTATCTACAGGGGCACTTTTAGGTATTACCATTCCTGGAGGTAGAGAAATTCCACCAGGTGTACCAGGTGGCTGACTATATGAAAAAAGCGTAACTAATAATAAAACGTTGATAGAGAAGATACGAATAAACATGCTATAAAATCCTTTATTCATTAATGTAAAGATTGATTTACAATTTTTTTAAAGCGCAAATATACTATTATTTACGATAGCTGTTTGCAATAGCACAATACTCATCCCATAGTTCGTTTACAATATTCTTAGCAGATAAAATATGATTTATTTGGCTACTTACTTGCCCAATTTCTAATTCCCCCTCCACCATATCTCCTTCAAACATGCCTTTTTTTGCTCTCCCTCTTCCTAGTAATAGTTCTAATTCTTCTGTTAAAGCGCAATTATTTTCAGCTTGTTTAACTTTTTCATAAAATTCATTTTTTAATAAACGTACTGGTGTTAAAGATTTTAAAGACAACTGGGTATCGCCTTCGCAAGCTAAAATGATGGCTTCTTTAAAATTTTGATGGCAAGATGCTTCATAGCTTGCTACAAACCTACTTCCAACTTGTACTGCATCTGCACCTAATGCCATAGCAGCAAACATTTGCCTACCAGTTGCTATTCCTCCAGCAGCTATTAATGGTATTTTAACTTTTTGTTTTACTGATGGTATTAGTATAAACGAAGTGGTTTCCTCTTTTCCATTATGACCTCCTGCTTCAAACCCTTCTGCAACTACTGCGTCACAACCTGCATCTTGTGCCTTTAGGGCAAAATTGCTACTACTCACTACATGCACTACAATTATGCCTTCTGCTTTTAAAGTAGCAGTAAATGTTTTTGGGTTTCCTGCACTACTAAATACTATAGGTACTTTTTCGTCTATAATAGTTTTAATGTGTTTATCAATATCTGGATATAATAATGGAATGTTTACGCCAAATGGTTTGCTGGTAGCTGCCTTGCATTTTTGAATATGTTCTTTCAATACCTCAGGGTACATGCTACCACTACCAATAATACCCAACCCACCAGCATTGCTTACTGCACTAGCAAGTCGCCAGCCGCTTGCCCATATCATACCCGCTTGTATAATGGGTTTTTCTATACCAAAAAGTTGGGTTATATTATTTGAGAATGGTTGCATATAAACAATTTAGTATTATGAAATGCTGCTCTAATTTTAACCCTTTAGTTTAGAAGGTTTTAAAGTTTAGTTTACTTTTTTATAACAAAAAAGCCCTAAAATTATTATGTTTGGTTATCGAGCACTGCCACCCAAATCTATAGCTGTATTATCACCAATATTAAGGTTTCTACTTACGCCTTTTACTTCTGCATCGCTACCAATAAGTGAATTATTTAAAACAATTTCGTATAAGTTAGAGTAAGAGCCTATTATAGAATCTTTAATGAGGGCATGGCTAATAGTGGTATTTTCTCCAATAGCTACATTAGGCCCAATTACTGAGTTTTTTATAATACAGCCATTTCCAATGCTTACAGGAGGTATTATTATTGTATTATTTTGTATACAATTTTTGGCTATGTTATCACCAAATTTTTTAAGTAAAATTGCATTAGAAGCGAGTAGAGAATCCTTTTGCCCACAATCAAACCAATTTTCTACTTTTAATGAATGAAAAACAGCTCCACTTTGTATCATACAATCAAGTGCATCTGTCAAATTATAATCATCGTAACTGCGTTCTTTTCTGTCTTGTATTTTTAGTAAGCACTCAAATAAAAGCCCCGTTTCTTTTATCTTGTATATACCTACTAAGGCCTTATTGCTTTTTGGTATTGATGGTTTTTCTACTACTTTAATGATAATGCCTTGTTCATTTATTTCTGCTACACCAAAATTTCGAGGATCGTCTACTTTTTTTACAGCCAATATTGAGTAGGGTGCTTCTAACATATATTTTAAATCATATTCAGCTATAGTATCTCCAAGTACAATTATAAGCTCTTCATTATCAACTAATTCTCTTGTAATTTCTATTGCATGGCCAGTACCTTGTCTTTCATTTTGAGTAACGAAATGTGTGTTTAAATCAGGATAGTTTGTTTGTACATAATCTTTTATTTTTTCTCCTAAATATCCAATTATAAAAATAAAATCAGTTATGCCAGCATCTTTTAATTGGTCTACAATAATACTAAGTATAGTTTTGCCCGCAAGCGGAATAAGCGCTTTTGGTTGTGTGTATGTATGCGGACGTAGCTTTGTGCCTGCGCCTGCAACGGGGATTATTGCCTTCATTAATATTTCTTCTTTTGTGGGGGGGTAACAAGTTACACCAATGTTTACAGCAAATATGTTTTGGATAGTAAAATTAACGATTTTATATTAAATGAAATTTTGTTTAAACCTTCTATTTACAAAATATTAAGGACTATTGACAGCAATTAAATTTAAAAATGCTGTTGCTTTTTTCAAATTACCTCTGTTTTTATTTTAAGGACAAAAATGTTAGAAATGTAATTTTAGCTTTAGCCCATTTAGTATTTCAGGTTTGGTCATTAAATTATTAAATTTAATCTTTAGTTTAAGTATAGATATAAAGCAGAATATTTTATTTTGAATGCTGCGCTACATATTTTTAGTAACCTTTTTTAGAGGATGGACTTTTAAGATTTACTTAACTAAAAATAATTTTTGCATATTCTATTGCATAATTAAAGCTGAAAAATGATTTGCTGCTGAGCCTAGCCTTGATGGGCAGTAGTAGCTGCCGCAATATAATAAGTGTAAATTATAGTAGACCTTGCTGCGGCACTACTACAGACAGCAAGAAACCAATGTTGATTAATGGTTAACTGGTGATGCTCCTAAAATTATTTCTTAAAAAATGGCAGCGTATATTTGCATTTCAAAATAATATTTATGCAAAGAGATACTGCTTTATTTAATTTGGTGCAACAAGAGGCTGATAGACAACAACACGGTATAGAATTGATAGCTAGCGAAAATTTTACTAGCACACAGGTAATGGAAGCAATGGGTACTTGCCTTACTAATAAATATGCAGAAGGCTACCCTGGCAAAAGATATTATGGCGGCTGCGAAGTGGTAGACGAAGTGGAACAACTAGCTATTGATAGAATAAAAAAAGTATTTAATTGTGCATACGCAAATGTGCAACCGCATAGCGGTGCGCAAGCTAATGCTGCATTGCTATTGGCAGTATTGCAACCTGGCGATGCTACGCTGGGCTTGGATTTGAGCATGGGAGGGCATCTTACACATGGCTCTCCTGTAAACTTTAGTGGTAAATATTACAAGCCACATTTTTATGGGGTGGTAAAAGAAACTGGCTTGATTGATTATGAAATGCTAGAGGCAAAAGCACGTGCAGAAAAACCAAAATTAATTTTTTGTGGCGCATCTGCTTATAGTAGAGATATAGATTATGCTCGTATAAGAAAAGTGGCTGATGAAGTGGGTGCATTTGTGCTATGCGATATGGCACATCCTGCTGGTTTGATTGCTGCTGGTTTGCTTAGCTCACCTTTTGAGCATTGCCATTTTGTAACAAGCACTACGCACAAAACATTGCGTGGGCCAAGGGGTGGCATTATTTTAATGAAGACAGATTTTGAAAACCCAATGGGGTTAAAAGATATGAAAGGCAATGTGCGTATGATGAGTAATTTGATAGATATGGCAGTTTTTCCGGGTACGCAAGGTGGGCCATTGATGCACGTAATAGCTGCTAAGGCTGTGGCTTTTGGCGAATTACTTACAGATGAATTTAAAGCCTACATGCTGCAAGTAAGAAAAAATGCACAAGCCATGGCTGCTGCATTGGTAGCTAGAGATTATCAAATAATTAGTGGTGGTACGGATAATCATTTAATGCTTATTGACCTACGCAATAAAAATATTAGTGGTAAAAAAGCACAAGAAACTTTGGATAAAGCGCACATAACTTTAAATAAAAACTCCGTACCATTTGATGATAAAAGCCCATTTGTAACAAGTGGTATTCGTATTGGTGTGCCTGCAATTACAACAAGAGGTATGAAAGAAGCGGATATGGAAAAAGTAGCATCGTTTATAGATAGAATAATGGTGGATATTGATAATGCAGAAACGATTGAAGCGGTGAAGCATGAAGTACATGAAATGATGAAAAGATTTCCCTTGTACAGCTAGCAGTTGGCAGCGGGCAGTATTCAATAGGCAGAGGCAATTGGCAAAAGGTAGTTAGCTGATTTAAAATCTAAACTTCTAAACTTTCTAAACTAATTTTAAATGATTCAACGAATTCAATCTATTTGGCTTTTTTTAGCGGCGGTATGTATTTTTTTAACAATGCAGTTTTCTACTTATGCTGGGGCAGATGTGCAGGGAATGATGCGTTTAATAAAAGGAACTACCAATACTTTTTTAGTAATTACAACCTCTATGGTAGGCGTAGTTTCAATGATTGCATTTTTTTTGTTTAAGAATAGAAAATTGCAAATACGAATTACTTTTTTGGCTGTTTTAATAGAATTGGTTTTATTATTTTTTTATTATAAAGAAATTCATACTCTAGTTGGTATTGGTGCATTTGCTGTTACCGCATTACTTCATGCAGCTGTTATTATATTTTTATTGTTAGCTGCAAAGGGCATAATCAGCGATGATAAATTAATAAAAGATAGTAATAGATTGAGGTAAAAATTATTCCATTGTCTACTTTTTCACTCTAGGTATCCAAGGTATTTCTTCTACTTGCAAAAGATATGCTGCATATCTTGATAGTACAAAAAGATGGTCGCTTAATCTATTAAGGTATTTTATTACAAGTGGGTCTACAAAAATATTTTCTTCTTGCAGGTGCACGCACAAGCGTTCTGCACGCCTACATACACAGCGTGCTATGTGCAGGCTCGAAACTGTAGGATGACCACCTGGTAAAATAAAAAATTTCATGGGTGGTAAAATTTCCATCATGTTATCAACATGTTTTTCCAAATAAGTAATATCGTCTTCAATAAGGTCTGGTATTTTCATTAATGGTTCTTTATCTGGGTCGCAAGCAAGGGATGAGCCAATTGTAAATAAACGGTCTTGTACTTCCTTAAGCACTTCATTACACTCTTTATTTTTCAATAAATCATTGCACAAACCAATGTGAGAATTTAATTCATCTACCGTGCCATAGCATTCTATACGTAAGCTACTTTTTAATACTTTGGTGCCACCTATTAAACTTGTTTTACCAAGGTCTCCTGTTTTTGTGTAAATTTTAAATGCCATTTTAAAGGTTCAAAGTTTAAAGTTCAAAGTTTTTAAACCTTGAAGAATATAATAAATTAGAAAATACAAATATAAAAATTATTTAAGAAAGAGTTTGTTAAAGCAGCTAGAACTTAAAATCTTGAACTACATACCTTTAACTTTCAACCTTCAACCTTGAATTATTCTGTTTGTCACTCTCCACCAACCCATCCTTCAACCTTATAACTCTTCTTGCAAAAGCGGCAATATCTTCTTCATGCGTTACCAATACAATCGTATTGCCTTCGGCATGCAATTTATCTAATATGTCCATTATTTCGTGAGATGTTTTAGAGTCTAAATTACCTGTAGGTTCATCTGCTAAAATTATTGCTGGGTTATTAATTAGCGCCCTTGCAATTGCTACACGCTGGCATTGCCCACCACTAAGTTCATTAGGCTTATGATGTGTTCTATCTTCCAGTTTTACTTTTGCCAAAACCGCTTCTGCCCTTTCCATTCTATCTTTTTTATTTACACCTGCATATATCAACGGAAGTGCCACATTCTCTGCAGCGGTAAGCCTTGGCAATAAATTAAATTGTTGAAAAACGAAACCAATGTCTTTATTTCTTACAGCCGCTAGGTCATCATCTTCCATACTACTCACATCTTTTCCATTTAAAATATACTTACCGCCAGTAGGAGAATCTAGGCAACCTAAAATATTCATAAGGGTAGATTTTCCACTACCACTAGGCCCCATAAGAGCTACATAATCGTTTTTATAAATATCAAGTGTAATACCTTTTAAAACAGGTAATTCCTGCGTGCCTAAGTAGTAGCTTTTTTGTATATTTTCGAGCTGTAATATTTTTGCAGTATCCATATTTAAGTTATTGTTACAAATTTAATGGATTTAGTATACTGGAAAGATGTTTTTATACAGGCGGAGTTTAGGGGTTTTAAAATTAGTAAAAAGATTTTGCTGCAAAGCATCTTCCCTCAAGTTAGCATAATTGACACTAAAAATAGCAAGGTTGGTTACCGTATTATACCGTTATACATTTATGCATTGTTTTACAGAATCTAATGGCGGCACATCTAGTTGTGTAATATTTACATATATTGGCGAAGTATTGCTTGGTATATTTATGCGGCAATTTTCAATATCATTGCACAAAAAGTTGTAGGTATTCATACCTACAATTAAATTACTATTGTATAATATATACTATTGAGCCATTATCTTTTTTAAAAAATAAAATTTGTTTGTTAGAAACCGCTTTAGCTTTGGGATGGCAATGTGGAAATGGTAAAAATAGTATTCCTCATACTATGGCTTACATCAGCATCTATTTTATTTACTTTTAGTTACCGTATTTTTCCATAGTTTTTTTTTACTTTATTAATGTAGGTTTACTTATTATTAATAAAATTGATAAAAGTCAATAAATTATTTTTTATTTTATTACCACACAAACGAAAAGATAAATTGGTAGAATCTAAATTCGCCAATCCAAAATCTCCAATCCAAAATTCCTAATCTTATTTTATCTTCGCCACATGAGTACAGCAATACTGAATTTTGATAAAAAAATAGTGATGAGTGGCATCAGGCCTACAGGTTTTTTGCACCTTGGTAATTATTTTGGGGCTATTCGCAATTATGTAAAAATGCAAGATGAATACGAATGCTATTTTATGGTAGCTGACCTGCATAGCCTTACCACCCACCCTGATACAAAAGAACTAAAACAAAATGTATATAGAGTAATTGCAGAAAATATTGCTTGTGGCTTAGACCCCGAAAAAGCCGCTTTTTATTGCCAAAGCCACGTCAGAGAAACATCAGAATTATATTTGTATTTGAATATGCTTGCTTACATGGGCGAACTAGAAAAAACGGTAACTTTTAAAGATAAGGCTCGTCAAAACCCTGAGAATATAAATGCGGGATTACTTACTTATCCAGTATTGCAGGCGGCTGATATTATTTTGCATAGGGCCAGCTATGTGCCTGTAGGCAAAGACCAAGAGCAACATTTAGAAATGGCTCGCACCTTTGCTACAAGATTTAATTACCGTTATGGCAATGTTTTTCCAGAGCCACATGCCTTTAATTATAATGCTGCTTTGGTAAAAGTACCGTCGCTAGATAATACTGGCAAAATGAGTAAGAGTGAAAACCAAGCAGCCACTTTATACCTAGCAGATGATGACGATACAATTCGTAAAAAAGTAAAGAAGGCACTTACCGATGGTGGCCCAAAAGAGAAGAATAGTATAATGCCCGATTATATTGAAAATATTTTTTCGCTAATGAAGCTAGTTAGTCCACAAGAAAAAATAGATAAATATGAAAATGATTTTAATGATGCAGCTATAAGGTATGGCGATTTGAAAGAGGATTTAGGAAACGATATGGTGAATTTTATAGCACCAATAAGGCAAAAAGCAACCGACCTATTAGATGATGAAGAGAAGATAAAAGAAATAATGGAAATAGGCGCAGCAAAAGCAAATAAAAGTGCCAATGAAACCATGCGTATTGTAAGAAATGCAATGGGGATGAATTATTAAAGAACCAATTGGCAATTGGCAAAATGCAGCTGGCAATATGCATTTGCCAATTTGCTACATGCCAAAAGATATAACAGTTTTTATTAGAAAACATTGATTGGAAAAAATTTGAAATCGTAAATCTGAAGTTTAATATTGCAAATCCGAAATCGTAAATTTAAAATCAAAAAATCCACCTATATTCGTTATCCAATATAAATTTTATAAACGATTTTATGCCCAAAACAAAAAAACCGAAACACATAGCAATAGCCGGTAACATTGGTGCTGGCAAAACTAC
>JAYUJS010000565.1:0-2135 GCA_043765095.1 Ferruginibacter sp. | reverse complement strand
TGGTAACTTCGCAGGTGTTAGGCATTACTTTAACGAAAAGAAATAATGGGGATGAAAATTCATCTCAGTTGGCAGGATTTCCGCATCATGCATTGGATACTTATTTGCACAAGCTCGTAAAAGCTGGTTATAGAGTGGCTATTTGCGACCAATTAGAAGACCCAAAAGCAGCAAAAGGAATTGTGAAACGTGGTGTAACAGAATTGGTAACGCCTGGTGTAGCTACCAGCGATAAATTACTGGAGCACAACAACAATAATTTCTTAGCATCATTGCATTTTACAGAAGATAAAATTGGCATTGCCTTTTTAGATATTTCTACTGGTGAGTTTTTTATTGCCGAAGGCGATAAAGAGTATGCCGATAAATTATTGCAGAGTTTGCAACCTGCTGAAGTTATTTTTCAGCGCAATAAACAAAAATATTTTAAAGAAACATTTGGCAATTCTTTTTTTACATACACATTAGATGAGTGGATTTTTGCTGATGTGTATGCCAATGAAATTTTGCTGAAACACTTTGGTACACATAGTTTGAAAGGCTTTGGCACAGATGGAATGGCAGCGGGCATTATTGCTGCTGGTGCCATTTTGCATTATTTAAAAGATACAGAGCACCCAAATTTGCAACACATTACTTCGTTGCAGCGCATTAATAAAGAAGAGCATTTGTGGATGGATAGGTTTACGATTCGCAACCTAGAATTGTTGGGACCAAATGAAAATAGTAGTTTGTTTAAAACCATAAACAATACCGTATCGCCGATGGGTGCAAGGTTAATGAAGCGTTGGATGTTGATGCCACTGAATGAATTGTATAGAATAAACGAACGACTGAATGCTGTAGAATTTTTTATAAAAGAAACTGATACTCGAAACAATATTACCAAGCATATAAAACAAGCTGGTGATGTAGAAAGATTGGCTGCAAAAGTGCCGCTGAAAAAAATAAATCCGAGAGAAGTATTGCAAGTAGCAAAAGGTTTGCAACAAACGGCTGCCATAAAAATAATTTGCAATGCTAGTAGCAACGAATATTTAAAAAGGCTTGGTGATAGTTTAAATAGTTGCGATTATATTTTACAAAAAATTTTAAAAGAAATAATTGAAGCACCTCCTGCGGCTGCAAACAAGGGCGGGCTAATAGCTACTGGCATACATGAGGAATTGGATGAGTTAAGAAATATTGCAAGCGGTGGTAAAAATTATTTACTGGAGCTGCAACAAAAAGAAGCATTGGCTACTGGCATTTCTTCTTTAAAAATAAGTTTTAATAATGTATTTGGTTATTACCTTGAAGTAACGAATTTGCATAAACCAAAAGTACCCGATACGTGGATACGCAAGCAAACATTGGCCAATGCGGAGCGTTATATTACACCAGAGCTAAAAGTATATGAAGAAAAAATTATTGGTGCAGAGGATAAAATTTTTGCAATAGAGCAACAAATTTTTCAAGAGTTATTAAATGAATTGCAAGACTACATTGCACCTATGCAAGTAAATGGACATGTGATGGCGGTGCTGGATAATTTGTGTTGTTTTGCCAACAATGCCTTACAATACAATTATAAAAAACCTTTGTTGCACGATGGTTTTGAGATGGATTTAAAAGATAGCAGGCATCCAGTTATTGAAAGAAATATTATACAAGGAGAAAGCTACATCAGCAATGATATTTTTTTAGATAACCAAACCAACCAACTCATTATTCTTACAGGGCCAAACATGAGTGGTAAGAGTGCTATACTTAGGCAAACTGCATTGATAACGTTGATGGCGCACATGGGAAGTTTTGTGCCTGCATCGGCAGCAAAAATTCCGCTTACAGATAAAATATTTACAAGGGTTGGTGCATCAGATAATATTAGTGGTGGAGAAAGTACTTTTATGGTGGAGATGAATGAAACGGCGAGCATCATAAATAATCTTACCGCAAGAAGTTTAATTTTATTGGATGAAATTGGCAGGGGAACATCAACATACGATGGTATTTCTATTGCATGGAGTATTGCAGAATTTATTCATGAAAGTGTGCATGCACCAAAAACTTTGTTCGCTACACATTACCATGAGTTGAACGAATTGGAAAATAAATTTGGGCGTATAAAAAATTACCACATCACTAATAAAGAA
>JAYUJS010000564.1:0-2137 GCA_043765095.1 Ferruginibacter sp. | reverse complement strand
GTATAAAAAAATAACCTAGTTGCCCTGGTAATAAATGTTCTCCTTCAAATTTCATTTTCACGTATTTGTTTGCTCAATATTAATTTTTAAAATAAGCTTTAGATGCTGTAAGTAGTTTTTTTGTTGTGAAGGCGCAAAGGCGCTTTAAACATAATGCGCAACCTTTATATATTTTGTTAAGTTGGAGTTTGGAAAATACTACGCATTTTTAAGCATGTTCAAACTTTAAAAGCTTGTACCTATAATTTTTAACCACCGACCTGCTCATTCACATTCTTTTGCATTTGCTTTTCATCATCTTTGTATTTACTTGGGCACTTTAATAAAATATCACTGCATTCAAAATGGTCGGCTTGCATTTTTCCTTTCATTACGAGCCTTTCACTTTTTTCTAAGTCAGCAGGTTTACTATTGTGATATATAACTTTTGTTTGTGCACCAAGGCTATCTACTGCAAAAAAAGTAAGATAGTTTGGGTTTTTTATTGCATCATACTCTAACGGCTGGTTTTTATCCATTTTAGCAATAATGTGTACAAATTTTCCTTGTTTACTTTTTGCAGAAGCAATACTATCATAAGTAGATACATCAATACCTATGGAAAGCAAACCAGCAATGAGTGCTGCAATGCCTACCAGTAAAATAATATGTGCTCTTTTCATAAGTAATTTATTAAGATGCAAAGTTAACCAAAATGCTTAAGTACTTGCACTAAAATTAACCTACAACTTAAAGGAAATTAGTATATAGTAGTATAAAATTAATTGAACATTACTATTGACATTTTTTTAATAATGCGATGGCTTCAAGTTTTATTTTTGCATCATCAGCAGTTACATTTTTTAATGTAAGCAAAGTATTTAGCTGAAATATTGCTTTTGATTTTTCTCCACTGCGCTTATAAGCTTTAGCAAGTTCTAAATAATTTAATGAAAAAGTATTGCTTAAAGTTTTTGCCTTTTCATAACAAGTAATTGATGTGGCTAGCGAAGAAGCTGGTAATGCTCCGTAAAATAATTTTGCAGCGCCTCTTTCAAAAGCAGAAAGATTACTTACTTCATAATGCCACTTTCCTAAAATATGCCATGCTCTAAAGTTATTTGAATTAGCAGCTATTGCATTTTCGGCATACATTTTTAACTCTTTCACGTAAGAAATTTTTTCTTTTCCACTTTTTAATAAAATAATTCTGCCATAAGCTATTGCCATTGCAACATTAGCTACATCTGTTTCTGGGTGTAGTTTGTAAGCTGTTTTAGCATAGATAAGTGCTACAGCAAAATATTCATCTCTTATTTGTGTATTGGTTTCTCTATTACCAATATTACTACATATTTCGGCAGCTTGTGCAAGGGCATGCATATTGGTAGGTTGAAGTTTTAATACTTCTTTAAATTTAAAAAAAGCAGCTTTTTCATCTGGCACAAGTACTAACCTATCTCCTTCTTTAAGCATAGCATTTACATCTTGTGCAAATGAATGTATATAAACAAAACATGATAACAACAATAAACATAAAAATTTCATCAGGCAAAAGATTTTAAATAGGTAATACCTACAGACCCCGTAAAATTAACCAATGGAGGATTCAATTTTTGTATAGAAATGTTAATTGTTTTAATTCTATTATCAGCTTCATATATATCTTCTACTATATTTTGTGCTAAAGTTTCCAATAATTTTTCCGGTCTAGAGAATCTATTTTTTACTAAATTAAATACATCTACATAATTAATGGTTTCATCTAAAGATAAAATATCATTTACAGTAAAAAAATCAATTGCAATATTCACTTCAAATTCACCGCCAATTATAGTTTCTTCAGTATGCACACCATGGTATGCATAAAAAATTAATTTGTTTAAATGTATAGTGAACATATTAGTGTAATCCTTTTTCGCTTAGGTAACGCTCTGCATCCAATGCTGCCATACACCCACTACCAGCAGCAGTTACAGCTTGACGATATATTTTATCTTGCACATCGCCTGATGCAAATACCCCTTCAATATTTGTTTTACAAGTGCCTGCAGTTGTTATCAAATATCCTGCATCGTCCATATCTAACCAACCTTTAAAAATATCGCTATTTGGTTTATGCCCAATGGCTACAAAAAAGGCACTAACAGGTATTTCT
>JAYUJS010000563.1:0-18157 GCA_043765095.1 Ferruginibacter sp. | reverse complement strand
CATAAAAACCTGGGATTGTAATATGATTATTTTCGTCATGCATAGATGCAATCATTTTTGCTAAAATGGTAATAGGGTTTGCTATTGCGCCGCCATATACACCACTATGCAAATCTCTGTTAGGCCCGGTTACTTCTACTTCTATATAGCTCAAGCCACGCACACCCACATCCATACTTGGTGTGTCAAGGCTTAGCATAGCTGTATCGCTTATCAGTACACAATCTGCTTTTAATAATTCTTTATTTGCTGCTACAAATTTGCCAAGGTTTGGAGAGCCTATTTCTTCTTCTCCTTCTATACAAAATTTAATATTATTGGTAAGTGTATTTGTTTTTACCAATATTTCTAATGCTTTTACATGCATATAAAATTGCCCTTTATCATCGCAACTGCCACGGGCAAATATTTTTCCATCAATAATGGTTGGTTCAAATGCTGGGCTATTCCATAGCTCAAGCGGCTCAGCAGGCTGCACATCATAATGGCCGTATACTAGCACTGTAGGTTTGCTTGGGTCTATAATTTTTTCACCGTATACAATTGGGTGGCCCTCTGTTTCATAAATGGTAACAGTATCTGCACCAGCTGCCAATAGGCTTGCTTTTACAACATCTGCACATTTAAGCATATCTGCTTTATGCTCACTTTTTGCACTTACACTTGGTATGCGCAGTAGGTCTAGCAATTCATTTAAAAAACGGTCTTTGTGTTGTTCTTGGTATTCTTTCCACGCTGTCATGTAAGTATTTTTTATTTATTTAAATGTATGTACGAAATTAATATGATTTAGTTAAACCTGCTTATAAAAATATTGAGCAAAGTTTAATAAACTTAATCCTTTAAATCTATGTGTTAAAAAAGTATTGGCTTAGTATCCCAAAAAAGTATAATTGAAAATCTAATTTCATTAGCTATATACTGATAGTTACACTCAAAGTATTTTTTTAAAAGTGATATAAACAAATCCCAAAACCTTTTAACAAAATTTTAAGTATAAAAATAATCGGTTTGGGTTACCTCCTATTTATATTTGTTTTACGATTAAATATAAATATATTTAGTCCATCAGCCTTTGTACAGCATATTTTCAAAATGGGGAAAATGTTTTGCAAAGGCTGAGACAATTTAAGAATACCCCCAATTATAATCTACTCTCTACAAATTTCCAATTTACAACCTGCCACCAATTTTCTATATAGTCCGCTCGCTTGTTTTGATATTTTAAATAATAAGCATGCTCCCAAATATCCAATGCTAATAATAATTGTGTACCACTCATATTACTTACATCCATCAACGGATTATCTTGATTAGCAGTACTACCTATTCTTAAAAAATCTTTCACATCAATATATAGCCAAACCCATCCGCTGCCAAACCTTGATTTACCAGCTTCTGCAAATTCTTTTTTAAAATTATCAAAAGAACCAAAAGTTTTATCAATTGCTTTTGCTATTCTACCATCAGGAATATTTGCCACTTTCTCATTACCCATTGCCAAATGCTTTGGTTGCATACATTGCCAAAAAAACTCATGGTTATAATGCCCACCAGCATTATTTCTCATTTTGATCGAATACTTAGAAATATTTTGTAAAATAGGCACTATATTTTTTTCAGTTACTGCTTCTTCTATTACTGCATCTTTTAAATTTTTGCTATACCCAGCCGCATGCTTGCTGTAATGTATTTCCATCGTTTTTGCATCTATTATATTTTCCAATGCATTGTAAGCATACGGTAGTGGCTGTTGGTCAAAGCTGGTAATAAACTTATTTTTGTTTGCACTTATTTTTGGGACAGAACATGCTGCTAAAAAATGACTGCTCACACCATTCCCAATTGTAAATAATGCTACTGTTTTAGTTGTATTTTTTATAAATTTTCTTCGGCTATTGTTGTTAAAATTATTCATAAAAATTTGTTTAAATAGTGTTTTTTAAAGTTGCTTTTTTAACTGGCAAAAAAGTTTTAATTTTTCTGCTTACCCTGTTATAAAATTCTTTGTTAAATAATTGTGAGTCGTTCATGGCTTTGTAAGTAAGAAAAACACCCACAGGTGTAAGTATAAAAATTGCCATCCACATTCCCATAAAAGGTATTAAAGTACCAGACTTTACAAATTTTTCTCCAAACACATTAAGCAAATGAAAAATAAGAAAAAATACAATAGCCACTACCAAAGGCATGCCCAAACCACCTTTGCGAATAATAGAACCAAGCGGTGCGCCTATAAAAAGCAATACCATACAAGCCAATGAAAAAGCATATTTTCTTTGCCATTCTATTTTATAACTAACCAAATCTTCTCTTCTTTTGCTACCATCTAAGCTACTAAAATCAAGCATACTTTTTATTTCGCTGGCTTTAGATAATGCCCTGTCTATTAGAATTGTATTAGCACTATCGGGGAAAATAGAATCTTTTTTATTAATAACTACATTGCCTATTGTTTTCCATATTGCAGAGGTATCACTTAGGTAAGGTAAGGCGTTTACTAGATTTTTTGAAGTGTTTTTATTTAGGCTATCATTTTGTTTTACTAGAGTATCTAGCCTGTGCGAAATTTGATTTGCTGTAAGCATTCTTGGGCTATTTTTAAACACATCTTCATTTCCTTTAGATGTTTGGAAAGTACTTAGGTCAAATAGTTTTTTAAATGTTTTAAACTCTAGCCTAATATACTCTGTTGCAGTATCTCCTACGTTGCCTTTTTCTTGATATCGGTTGCCATTTTTTAAATTAAAGGCTAAATAGTTATTATCTTTCGTAACCTCCATTTTTCCACTATCTGCCATTATAGTATTTTCTTGTAGTGGGTTTGTTTGGTCGTAGATGAGTACTTTCTCTATTTTTTTGCTATCAGGTTCTTTCTTACCAACCTTTATTGCATACTGTGGTATATCACTATAAAATGTGCCTTGCTTTATATTGAGTGCTGGTTTTTTTACTAAAATTTCTTTATAAAGTGTTACAAATTTTAGCTGGCTATAAGGCATTACATAATTAGCAAAAAGAAAAGTAATAATACAAAGCCCAACCGTAAACCATATTAGAGGGCGCATAAAACGTATTAAAGATATACCAGCAGATTTAATAGCTACAAGTTCAAAACTTTCGCCCAAGTTTCCAAAAGTCATTATAGATGAAATAAGAATAGCAATGGGCATAGCCAATGATGAAAGTGTAGCACTAGAGTATAATACAAATTTCATAATGGTTGCAAAGTCCAATCCTTTGCCCACAAGGTCATCAATATACTTCCATAGCGTTTGCATCATTAGCACAAAAAATGCTATAAAAAAAGTAACGATAAACGGTCCTATGAAGGACTTGAAAATAAGTTTATCTAATTTTTTTATCATGGTAATTTTGCTATTGACTGTGTACCTAAAATGCAAATTTAGATTAAGTACTTTTTTAACTTTTTAAAAAGGAAAAATTAATTTTTACTAATAAATTCCTTTATTTTATTTTTTGTTTTTAAAATTTTCTTTTCATCACTTTAAAGTTGCCTTTTAATTTTTTTAACATCTTTTAAAACAGGTAGATTTTCTGGTTTAACCTCTCTATTTCAAATTATTTTTTTACTTCAATATTATTTTCTATGTGTTCTTTTGTTATGTGTCCTTCAGCTTTTAAATTTCTTTCTATAACATAGTGACTTGTTAATGAAGGAAGAAAATCTGCTAGAGGTATTTTTTTCTTATATTACTTACCGCTTTTTCAAATCACTTGTTGTAAACCCTCCAATTAATACTTAATTACATATTGAACGAATTATTTAAAAGTCTTCATTATCTACTCCTCTTACAAAAATTATACCCGAAAGCTTTTTCTCAGATTTTTAAAAATATATTGTTTGCCACCACTCTCTCAAAATCCAAAAGTAGTTTTTCTATAATTTCTTGCTTTCTTGTTTTTACAGCAAAGTATGTTTGTGCAAATATTTCTTGTAATTCCATTGCATTCTAGCAATCAAGGCTATTGTACAAATAACTTGTCTTTTCAAATTTTCCAAATAATTCTATTATAATTTCACTCTTCATAAAATAATATTGATATTTTTAAGGAAAAATATTTTAATGTCTACTCTAAACAATTTACCAAATCTAACACTTTCTTGCGGCGAACTAGCCTTAGCTATGGATAAGAATATAATTTTAACGAAAAAAATTATTATTGAAAAAGTATATGCCTTATTTAGTGAAATGGCTATTGCTGCCAATATTGTTTTTGCCCCTAGTTTAAATTCTTTTGAATTTATATCAAAATCAATTCCCAAAATATACAAAGGAGAAAATTACAAATCATTTCCATATGTTTTAATGGATTACCCTGCTACTTTTAAAAAAGAAAATATTTTTGCGGTAAGAACAATGTTTTGGTGGGGAAATTTTATAAGTATTACGCTACATATTTCTGGTAAATACAAAACGGTTTTTGAAAAAAATATTTTAAACGCTAACAAAAATGATTTTTTTATATGTGTTAATGAAAACGAGTGGCAGCATCATTTTGAAGATGATAATTATAAACTTTTAGATGCACTTTCGGCAGAAGAAAAGGACGTTGTTAAAGAAAAAACTTTTATAAAAATAGCCCTAAAATACGAACTGCATCATTGGAATATGATGCAGTATATATTGCCCGAAGGCTATAAGAAATTAGAAAAATTATTAGCTTCCAATTCTATGAAATAAATCTTTTACTTGGTATTCCCATAATTGGGTTTGATCTTTTATATCTTTTTTTTCAGCAAAGTCTGTAATAATAAGAATTGTTTGATTTGTAATTTCAGATTTATCTATTCTAAATTCGAAATACTCATCTTTAGGCCCAGCCAACCAGCGATAACGAATATGGTGATTATCTACCCTTTCTAATACCTCCGCTTTTTCTTCTGTACCATTCCAGCTAAATGTATAAAAGCCATCTCTATCATCTACTTTATCTGCAAACCATTCTTGCAATGCAGCAGCTCCACTCAAAAATTCAAACAGTATAGTAGGCGAACTGCGGACAGGATATTCTAGTGTATATAATATTTTTTTACTCATCATATTTGTTATCTTCTTGTACAATGCAATTATAGATAAAAAACCAATGTAAAAACCTTTTTGTTCATTTATTTTAACATTGCTTGCTTTATTTACCTAAATGGTAACAAATTACCAGTTTAAAACATTACGTAAATTGAATGTTAGGGGATTGGTTTTTTTATCCGAAATTTGCAATACTCAAAAATTATTGTTTAATGGCAATTGAAATAAAAGTACCTACTGTAGGTGAAAGCATAAGCGAAGTAACATTGGTAAAATGGCTTAAAAAAGATGGTGAATATGCAGAAAGAGATGAAGTAATAGCAGAGCTTGAGAGTGAAAAAGCCACCTTTGAAATAAATGCAGAGCAAGCTGGTACAGTAAAACATATAGCAAAAGAAAACGATACACTTGCTATAGGCGACCTTGTGTGTAGCATTGATACTGATGCGCCAAAGCCATCAGTGGCGCCTGTGGCAGATGTAGTACCTGTAAAAACGGAAGTTCCCAAAGTGGAGGCAGTAAAGCCCGTAGAAAATACAACTAATGCAAAAGCTACCCCTGTAGCTGCTGCTATTATTGCAGATAAAAAAATAGATAGTAACAAAATAATTGCTACCGGTGATAATGGAAAAATTATAAAGCAAGATGTTTTAGAAGCGTTAAACTACCCTGGTAGAAATCCAACTGCTGCCCTGTTTAATAGAACGGACAGACCAGAAAAAATGAGTAATCTTCGTAAAACAGTTAGTAGAAGATTGGTAGAAGCAAAAAATACAACAGCTATGCTTACTACCTTTAATGAGGTAGATATGACGGCGATAATGGATATTAGAAAAAAATCGAAAGATAAATTTAAAGAGGCGCATGGTATAAACCTTGGCTTTATGAGTTTTTTTACAAAAGCTTGCTGCTATGCTTTGCAAAAATTTCCTAGCGTAAATGCATACATAAATGGAGAAGAAATTTTGTACCATGAGTACTGTGATGTATCTATAGCAGTGAGTGCGCCAAAAGGCTTGGTAGTACCCGTTATACGCAATGCAGAAAGCTTGAGTATGGCTGGTATAGAAGCCGCTGTGGTAGACCTAGCTACAAAAGCTAAAAATAATAAATTAACCATTGAAGAAATGAGCGGTGGTACTTTTACCATTACTAACGGAGGCATTTTTGGCTCTATGATGAGCACACCAATAATTAATATACCACAAAGTGCCATACTTGGTATGCACAATATTGTAGAGCGACCAATGGCAATAAATGGACAAGTAGTTATACGCCCAATGATGTATTTAGCACTTAGCTACGACCATAGAATTATTGATGGAAGAGAGTCGGTAGGATTTTTAGTATTGGTAAAACAATTATTAGAAAACCCTGCTTTGCTTTTGTTTGGTAAAGACCCCGTTGATGCTTTATTGGAATTATTATAAATAGTTACAATTAAAAATAAAAAAGGCTTTTTCAAAAAATTGAGGAAGCCTTTTTTAATGAAATATGACAATTAGAAAAATAGAAAAACAAGATAATGACGCAGTAGGCAAATTGGTACAAAAAGTATTGATGGAAATGGGTGCACCAAAAATAGGTACAGCTTACTCAGACCCACATTTGTTTTCACTATCCGAAATATATGAGCTGCCAAATTCTATTTATTTTGTGGTAGAAAAAGATGGAGAAATTATTGGGGGTGCAGGCATAGCTCAGTTAGAAAATTGCACACAAAATATTTGTGAGTTGCAAAAAATGTATTTTTTGCCACAAGCTCGTGGGCTTGGGCTTGGCAAAACCTTAATGGAAATATGCCTACAAGCCGCTAAAGATTTTGGTTACGAAAAATGCTATTTAGAAACCATGCCCTATATGCTTGCTGCTCAAAAATTGTATAAAAAAGTAGGCTTTGTAAATATTGATGAACCACTTGGCCATACTGGTCATACCTCTTGCCCAGTATGGATGCTTAAAGAGTTTTAATATATAAACCTCTAATACCATTTATAAATAATTCTATCAAAAATATTGTCAGGTTGTGCTTATCAAACCCAATGCCTATAAAGAAACCCGCCTTCGAAAAGCTTAGGCTAACATCCGTTTTTTTCGAAGATTGGGCTAAACTAAATTTACAAATAGTATAATTGTTTTAAACCTTAAAAATAAAAAACCTGTGCGTCTGTGGTAATAAAATCAATGCAAATAAAATCTGCCCACCTGTAGTAAAAGAATTATTTATATGCTCCCCCAAATACCTTTCTTAACAAATCAGAAGTTCTTGCAGCAACATTATTACGAATATTTAGCTCTTCTTTTGCAACTAAGTTAAACAAAGCACTCGTAGCTTTTTCAGTAACATACCCAGTTAAATCTGGATTTAGTTTTTTAAATACAAGCGGCAAACTGTTGTATTTGGTAACCAAATCCCCATAATACTTTGTAGCGTCAACTCTTTCTAACGATGATTTTATAATAGGTGTAAATGCAGCCATTAATTTACTGGTTGTTTTCTCTCTAAAAAAATGAGTAGCACTCGTATCTCCATTTTTCACAAGCCCAATTGCATCGATTAGCGTCATACTTTTTATAGCATCAACAAAAATAGGTTTAGCATATCCAACAGCATCTTCTGCACCACGGTTTATTTGTAAGATTGCTTTATCTACAATGCTATTTAAACCCAAGCTGCGCAATGTATTTTCTATTTTAATAGCTTCGGGTGGTAGTAATACTTTATAAATAGCATCTTTAAAAAAGCCATCAATAGAATTTAGTTGTAATACAGACTTTGCTATACCTTGAGCTAGCGCTTCTTTTATACCTGCGCCAGCTTCTGCGTTAGACAAAACACCAACAGCACCAGCAGTTGTTATTACCTGGTTTAGCGTATCGCACGAGCCAAGTGTAATGGTAATGAGTAATAGGGTAAATAATTTTTTCATAAATGAGTTGTTTTAATTTTTTATAATTTATACAATTTTACATCCAAAAATATTGTATAAAATGTTAAAATGAAATTACAGTATTCAGTTTACTGATATTGTTTTGGGGGCTAAGAGGAGTTAAGGAAGAAGAAATAAGAAGATTTTAATTTTTTTTAGCTTAAAGAACTATTCGTTTAATAAGTTTTTATAATCCTGTTGTACTATCATTTCTGCACCCATACTTAAAAGATGCTCAGTTTTCACTTGGCAATCTATTAATTTGTATTGTTTGTTTTTACAAAGCCATATCAATGCTGCTTTAGAGGCATTGCTTACTTTACTAAACATACTTTCACCACAAAAAATATTATTTATTTCAAGACCATACAAGCCACCAACAAGTTCATTATTTTGCCATACCTCTATACTTTTTGCTACACCAATTTTATGTAAATTTATATAGGCATTTTCCATTTCGTTGGTTATCCATGTGCCATCTTGGTCTTTTCTATTTGTATTGGCACAGTACTGTATTATTTTTTTAAAAACAGTGTTAGTAGTAATTGTAAATATTTTTTTATTTATAACCTGTTGCATGCTTTTACTTACAAAAATCTTTTCAGGAAAAATTACACAACGCTCATGTGGTGCATACCAGCAAATGGGTTCATCATAGCTATACCAAGGAAAAATTCCACTGCGGTAAGCCATTAAAAGCCTTTCCACAGTTAGGTCTCCACCAATAGCTAGCAGGCCATCAGGCTCAGCAAGGCTAGTGTTGGGGAAAATAATATCGGTATCGTGTAATTGAAAAATCATTTTTTTGAACCACTATAACAGAAAGATAAGAAGTTTCACAGAAACAAAGTTTTATAGATTAATATATAAGTTTGTACTAAAATATTATAAATAATTTATTATGAGTAGTTAATTAACTTCCCTTTCCTTCCAAGTATATTTTCCAAATTTACCTAACCAACCTGCAATGATAGTGTAACAAATATGAAATGGTTGTAAAAATGGAAAAAACCAAAGTATATATTTCTTGTCAAAAAAAGCAGCCACTGGAAATAAAAAAAACAACTCAACTGCTATTTTAAAAAGTAACATCCACAACCACAGACCCAACATTGAACATTGAACATTGAACATTGAATATTGAATATTATTAAACAGCCCCATAATCGGAAATACCAACATCATCACATTAAAAAAGTATACCAACACAAGCACGGGCAGTATTCTTTTATCTTCATATTTATCTGCCTTACTTGCCCATCTTATTCTTTGGTTAAAAAATTGTTGTATTGTATTTACTGGGGCTGTTTTTACAATAGCATCTTTTGATTTTAAAAATAAAACCCTATCAGGATAACGTTTATAAATTTTATGCATCAATAGCATATCATCACCACTGGCAATATTATCTATGCCAGCAAAGCCGCCCACTTCGTAAAAGGCATTTTTTTCATAAGCCATATTTGCTCCATTGCACATGGTCATTTTTTTTTTGTATACTACAGCTGCGGTTATGCCTTGGAGGGTCATAAAATCTAACGACTGAAAAACTTGAATTAAACTCCAACTAATACCTATTAAAACAGGTGAAGCAATAAATGCAGGTTTCTTTTCTTCGTAAAATGTTGCAATAGTTTGAAGCCAAGTATTGGGAACAATACAATCTGCATCGGTTGTAATAATAAGTGTGCCATTGGCATGTGCAATGGCTACTTCTATTGCTTTCTTTTTGTAGGAATTTATTTTGCCTGTTACAAAATTATTTAATGAAATTAATTTCACATTTTGCTGTTCATATTTTCTTACAATATCTGCTGTAGCATCTTCTGAGTGGTCATCTACTACAATTATTTCAAATAAATGTGATGGGTAATTATTTTGTAGAATAGATTGTAAGCAGTTTTCTATATTTTGTTCTTCGTTTCGGGCGGGGATTATTATAGAGAGTTTAGTTGATTGGTTTATTAGTTTATTATTTGATTGCTTGATTATTGGTATGGATGTGAATGCAAATCTGTAATAGATAATTAATATAGCATAAAAAATAAATAAGATAATTGATATTGTAATTAATACTTGCATTTAATATTTTGAAATTATCTTAATCACCCTTGTTTGCCAATTGCCCACAAGCCGCATCTATATCTTTTCCTCTGCTTCGGCGTACCCTCACATTTATTCTGTGTTTTATTAAATAATCTGTAAACGCATTAGTTCTTTCTTCATCTGGTTTTACAAAACTTACACCAGCTATGGGGTTGTATTCTATTACATTTATAAGATGTGTGGGCACTTGCTTGTATATTTTTACAAGGTTTTCTGCATCTACCAACGAATCGTTTATGTTGCTAAACAAAATATACTCTAGCGTAATTTCATTTTTTGTTTTTAAATGAAAATATTGCAGCGACTCTATTAAAATTTTTAAATTGTTGCTTTCATTTATAGGCATTATCTCTGTACGCTGCCCATCTGTAGGGGCATGAAGCGAAACTGCTAAGTTAAAGCGCACTTGGTCATCTCCCAATTGGCGTATCATTTTAGATACACCAGCTGTAGAAACGGTTATACGATTTGGACTCATGTTCATACAATCCGAAGCTGTAATTTTATCAATAGATTTTAAAACATTTTTATAATTAAGCAATGGCTCACCCATGCCCATGTATACAATGTTACTAAGATTTTTTTGGTATTTTTCTTGGCACTGCTCATTTAGAATAGCTACTTGGTCAAATATTTCATCAAAACTTAGGTTTCGTTTTCTATCCATTTTGCCTGTAGCGCAAAATGCGCATGTAAGGCTACAACCCACTTGCGATGATACACAAGCAGTAAATCTTTTTTCGGTAGGTATTAATACGCCTTCTATTAAATGCCCATCATAGGTTTTAAAACGACTTTTAAAAGTACCATCATTGCTATATTGGGTGGTATCAATTGCTAAGGCAGGAAGGGTAAATTCTTCGTGCAATTTTGCACGCAATTCTAAAGATAAATTGCTCATGTCATCAAAACTTCGAGCATTTTTTTTCCATAGCCATTCGTATGCTTGCATGGCACGAAAGCGTTTATCACCAATGGTTTCAAAATATTCTTTTAATCCATTAAGGTCAAAATCACGGATATTTTTTTTATCTGCCATTGTGCAAAGATAAAAGAAAAGTAGCCTAAATTAAAGTGCTTGTTTAATAGCATCAACACAAAAAATTATTGCACTAATATGTTTCGATGGTATTTTTTTTATATCTTGTATATTGTTAAAATATTGCACCAAAATTATTTATAAATGAATACACCTACAAGATTATTCGATTTTGTTAAACACCAGTTAGACAATTTTCCTAAAGCTGATTTATTTACAGATAAAGTAAATAATGTATGGGTGCCTTTGAGCACACAAGATGTTGTGAATATAGTAGACAAACTAAGTGCTGGATTATTACGATTAGGTGTAGGTGGAAATGATATGACGGTAGAGCATCAAGACAAGATTGCAATTATTTCAAAAAATAGATCTGAATGGTTATTGTTAGATTTAGCTTGTCAGCAAATAGGTGCTATACTTTGCCCAATATATCCAACAACTAATGTAAGTGAGTTAGAATTTATTTTTAATGACGCCACAATAAAATATGCTTTTTTTGGGGGCAATGAAATTTTAGAAAAAATAAAATCTATTGAAACAAGCGTACCCTCTTTACTTGGTAGTTTTAATTTTGACGAAGGTACAACTTATACATTTTGGAAAAAATTGATGGAGAATATTACAATAGATGATGTTGAAAAAATGCAGCAAATAAAAAATGGTATTTTGCCCGAACATTGTGCAACAATAATTTATACATCAGGCACAACAGGCTTGCCAAAAGGCGTAATGCTTAGTCATCAGAATATCGTAACAAATGTTATAAATGGTGTAAAAAGTTTCCCTTTTGAAGACAATATTAATGGACGTTCATTAAGTTTTTTACCGCTGAATCATATTTTTGAGCGACATGTTTGTTATATTTTTATGTATACAGCACACTCTATTTATTTTGCAGAGAGTATGGAAACTATAGGTGAAAATTTGAAAGAAGTAAAACCAACAATTTTTTGTACAGTACCAAGATTATTAGAAAAGGTATATGAAAAAATAATGGCAAAAGGTGCGGAATTAACTGGCTTAAAAAAGAAATTATTTTATTGGGCAGTAGACCTTGCAGACAAATACGATAACATTAAAAATGGTGGAGTATGGTATAATATGCAATTAGCATTGGCAAACAAACTAATTTTTAGTAAATGGAGAGAAGCTTTGGGAAATAATATTGTAGGTATAATAACGGGAGGCGCTGCCTGCCAAGTAAGGCTTATACGAATTTTTACTGCCGCTCGAATACCTATTTATGAAGGCTATGGACCTACTGAAAATAGCCCAGTAATAAGTGTGAACAGAAAAGAAAAAGGTGGGACAAAATTTGGAACTGTAGGGCCTGTAATATTGGGGCAGGAAGTACGCTTAGCAGAAGACGGCGAAATATGTGTAAAGGGACCAAGTGTGATGATGGGTTATTACAAAAGACCTGAACTTACAGCCGAAACATTGGTGGATGGATGGTTGCTAACTGGAGATATTGGGGTATTTGAAGATAATAGATTTTTAAAAATAACTGATCGTAAAAAGGAACTATTTAAAACGAGTGGTGGCAAATATGTAGCCCCACAGCCTATAGAAAATAAAATGAAGGAGTCTCCATTTGTGGAGCAGATAATGATTATAGGTGCAGAAGAAAAATTTGTAGGCGCATTAATTGTACCTTCTATACCAAATTTAAAAGAGTGGATGCGTAGCAAAGAAATAGCATATACCACCAATGCAGATGTAGTAAATAATCCTAAAGTGTTGGCATTGTATAAAGAATTAATTGAATCTTTTAATACTTTTTTTAACCATGTAGAGCAAATAAAAAAATTTGAACTACTGCCTGAAGAATGGACAATAGAAAGTGGTGAACTTACACCTACATTAAAACTAAAAAGAAAAGTAATAATGGAAAAGTATAGACCAGCAATAGATAGAATTTATAAATAAAGTATAGTTTCTAAAAAGTGTAAAACTTACTGATTAATAATTTGTAAGTAATTCAGTTATAAATGAAGTTGATGCTTTTTAAAAAATATTAGGAGTTGCTTTTCTTTTGCGACTCAAATCTTGCTTTACGTTGTGCTTTTGCTTCCAATCTTTTTTCAAATTTTGGCACATCCCATTTTTGCATTAATTCATTTGCAACTTCAATATTTAGTTGCATTTTATCGTATTGCCCAGCTGCTTTTTTTTGCCTAAATGCCTCATATACACTTACAGCACATGCTACAGAAATGTTTAACGACTTTATCATTCCTACTTGTGGAATAATAAAATTACCATCAGCTTTTGCTATAATTTCTAGGCTACAGCCATCATGCTCATTGCCAAAAACGAGTGCAACTTTCTCTGTCAAATTTAATTCGTATAATCCAACTGCATCACTACTTAAATATGTAGTATAAATTTTATCAAAACTTTTTCTTAATGCATTCATACAGTCTTCTAAGTTTGTAAACTGGTGCACAGTAAGCCAATTCATAGCGCTGCTACTTGCTTTTGCACTCCACGTTTCATGCGCTCCTATTTTTGTGTTAAGTACATAAATATCTTGTATACCTACTGCATCGCAGGTGCGCATTACTGCGGAAATATTATGTGGATCGTTTACATTTTCTAATACTACTGTTATGCTAGGTTGCCGTTTAGCAAGCATCGTTTCTATTCGTTCAATTCTTTCAGGTGTCATTTTGCAAATTTATTTTTTTTGGGTGGTGAAGAACAAAATTTTTTCAATAATTGTATATTGATTGCCAATAAGCAAGTGTTAAAATGGAACATAATGATTAATTAATTTTTACAAAAGGTAATCCTTTGCTAAAATATATTTCACTAGACTACAAAAAAATAAAATATGAAAAGATTTAATATTGAGCCTAACCCTTATAGAAGTGGTCACACAATTAAAATGCGGGATTGCTGCCCTTGAACAAAAAGGATTGTAACAGACCTCCTGCCGATAGGCAGCAGGGTAGCAAAAGTTAAATATTGGGTTGATGCTAAATGCTTCAAATTAAAAAGTCGAAGTATAAGACTTCGACTTTTTAAATATTGATAACTTTTTATTTGTACTGTGGTATAATGCTATTTGCTAGTTCTACCATTTTCTTCAATCCATCTTCTGGTAAAGCGCCTTTTTTAAATTCTGCTAGTACTTCTGGCAATTTATTGTTCATTTCCATTAAAAAATGCTCTTCAAATTCTTTTACTTTTTTTACAGCTACGTTTCTTAATAACCCTTGTGTACCTAGGTAAATAATAGCTACTTGTTTTTCTACTGCATACGGAGTGTACTGTGGTTGTTTTAAGATCTCTACATTACGAGCACCTTTATCAATTACGTTTTTTGTAGCAGCATCCAAGTCACCACCAAATTTAGAAAACGCTTCAAGCTCTCGGTACAATGCTTGGTCAAGTTTAAGTGTACCAGCCACTTTTTTCATCGATTTTATCTGTGCATTACCACCTACACGGCTTACAGAAATACCCACGTTAATTGCAGGACGAATACCCGCATTAAATAAGTTACCTTCAAGGAAAATTTGTCCATCGGTAATAGAAATTACGTTAGTAGGAATATAAGCAGATACATCACCAGCTTGTGTTTCAATAATAGGCAAAGCAGTTAATGAACCACCACCTTTTACCAAATGTTTAATAGATTCTGGCAAGTCATTCATCTGACGTGCTATTTCATCTTTAGAAACTACCTTAGCGGCTCTTTCTAATAAACGACTATGAAGGTAGAAAACATCACCAGGGTAAGCCTCACGACCTGGAGGGCGACGAAGCAATAAAGACACCTCACGGTAAGCCACGGCTTGTTTAGATAAATCATCATAAATAATTAATGCAGGACGACCGGTATCTCTAAAAAACTCCCCAATAGCTGCACCCGCAAATGGAGCGTAAAATTGTAATGGAGCTGGGTCAGCAGCAGAAGCGGCTACAATTGTTGTGTAAGCCATTGCGCCATTTTCTTCCAATGTTTTCATAACACCTGCAATGGTAGAAGCCTTTTGCCCAATGGCTACATATATACAATAAACAGGTTTGCCTGCCGCAAAAAATTCTTTTTGGTTAATGATGGTATCAATGGCAATAGCAGATTTTCCTGTTTGTCTATCACCAATAATTAGTTCACGCTGCCCACGCCCTACAGGTATCATCGCATCAATGGCTTTTATACCTGTTTGCAAAGGCTCCGTAACTGGCTCTCTAAAAATTACACCTGGTGCTTTTCTTTCCAAAGGCATTTCATACAAGTCACCTTTTATTGGTCCTTTACCATCTATTGGCTCACCCAAAGTATTTATTACACGACCACACATTCCTTCACCTACTTTTATAGAAGCAATTTGGTTGGTACGTTTTACTTTGTCACCTTCTCTAATTGCACCGCTATCCCCCATTAGTACCACACCCACATTGTCTTCTTCTAAGTTTAAGGCAATAGCTTTTACGCCATTATCAAACTCTACAAGCTCACCCGAGCGTACATTGTTAAGCCCGTACACACGAGCAATACCATCTCCTACTTGCAATACTGTGCCTACTTCTTCTAAGTTTGCACCTGCATTAAAATTACTTAATTGCTGACGAAGTATCGCCGATATTTCGTCTGGTTTAATTTCTACCATAAAATTACTTATTGCTTGGTTAATTTATATGCAAAAGCCTAAAAAAAAATTGGCTTGTTTTTCGGCTGCAAAAGTAGGTATTAATGGCTTTATTTGCAAAAAAGACTTGTTGAAACAAACAAATTAAATTGGCTAGTATTTCAATCAAGATGGTATTATAAAATTGTAGCAATACTTTTACACTAATTATGATCAATAAATTTCCTATAGGTGTATTTGATAGTGGCTATGGCGGACTTACGGTATTAAAAGAAATTTGCGCAAGCTTACCCGAGTACGATTACATATATATGGGTGATAATGCAAGGGCGCCTTATGGAATACTAGATTTTGATACCGTATACAACTATACATTACAAGCAGTAGAATGGTTTTTTAAGCAAGGTTGCCCTTTGGTAATACTAGCATGTAACACAGCATCTGCCAAGGCATTAAGAACTATACAGCAAAAAAATCTTCCATTTATAGACCCCACAAAAAGGGTATTAGGAGTAATAAGACCTACATCTGAGGTGATAAATGAGTATACGAAAGCAAACCATGTAGGTATAATGGCTACGGTTGGCACCGTTTTATCTGAATCTTATTTAATGGAAATAGAAAAACTTTACCCACAAATAAAAGTAACACAAGAAGCTTGCGCAGAATGGGTGCAGCTTGTAGAACAAGGCAAACACAATACCAGCGACGCAGATGAGCCTGTGCAAAAACACATAAATCAATTGCTGGCTAAAGATAAAAATATAGATTGTATTTTATTGGCTTGTACACATTATCCTTTGCTAATGAGTAAAATAAAACAGTTTGTGCCTGCCGGTGTTCAAGTTATTGCTCAAGGTAATATTATAGCCAAAAGCCTTGTTACTTATCTACAAAACCACCCCGAAATAGCCAAAAAATGTTGCCAAAAAGGAAGCAGAACATTTTACACCACTGGCAATGTATATGATTTTAACAACCATGCTACTATATTTTTTGGTGAGCAAATAAATGCTACAACAGTAAAATTATAAGTAAAAACTATTTTTTACTATCAATTAAAAACATTCCCTTATTTTTGCAATCCTTTCACAAGCGGTGAGGATGGTGCCTTGCCTGCGAAAATTAAGTAAACAATATTTGTAAAAGGAAGAAAAAATATAAACAATGCCAGGAAAAAAAAGAACCTACCAACCCCATACCCGTCGTAGAAAATCTGTACATGGATTTCGTGAGCGTATGAGCACTGCAAATGGCCGTAAGGTACTTGCTAGTAGAAGAGCGAAAGGACGTCATAAATTGACGGTATCTGATGAGCACGGTTCAAAAAAATAGACAACCAAGTTTGCCCTTGTGGCAAGTATATAATTACAACCCTCTTTTATTGGAGGGTTTTTTTATTGGAAAAATATTTTATTTGTGATATAGATTTTGTATTTTTTCAAAGATTAGGCTAAACAATGTTTAGAAATAGTATTATTATTTATTTACACATCAAGTAAAATTCAAAATTATAAATAAATATTTTTTGAAAATTAAATAATATCATTTGATAACAAAACTTGCCAAGCAGTGTCCACATTGTTTTCATTTAAAAATTTTAATGCAAGCCTATGGGTTTCCTCTTCCATTTCTTTTGGGTTAATGCTATAATATTGTACAATCTGTTTTAATACATCATTTTCAAAAGCTGCATCTATCACAGGCATATCATGCACGTTAGCTAATTGCCCAAGGTGGTTACCTGTAAGTATTTTGCTGCTTCTTATTGCTTGCGGAAGTTTATCTATACCTATCCCCAATTGTGCATTTGGCTTTGCTACTTTAAACAAATTTGCTTCATCTACTTTGCAATACCAATCTCCACCAAGCCTTGCTATGTGTTGCATTTTTGTTTGGACTATTTTTTTATTTTCATCTAAAATACTTTCGTCTATATGCATATAAAGTACTTCGCAAATAACTAGGTTTCCTGCCCCACCTTCTGTGCCTAGGGGTTTTACTTCTATAACCTTGCACTCTAGTTTTATTTTGCTCTCTTTTACCATGGGCGGTTTTACCATTGTAGCTTTTTCTTCTGTAAAACCTGCTTTTACAAATTCATTTTCTCCTTTTGCAAATTCGCAACTAGCAAGGCTCATCTGCTGCACCATATTATAATCAACAATGTTTATTACTACCTCTGCCACAGCCAATACATTTTGCAATGTATGCTTAGTTGTGTTATCTCTCACCCGCCTTGCTGGCGAAAAAATTACAATGGGTGGGTTACTAGAAAACAAATTGAAAAAACTAAACGGAGAAAGATTTACATTTCCCTCTTTATCTATAGTAGAAGCAAATGCAATAGGGCGTGGGGCTACAGCATGTTGTAGGTAGTTTTGAATTTCGGAGGGAGTAAGATTTTTTAGATTGAGGCTAAGCATATTT
>JAYUJS010000562.1:0-2139 GCA_043765095.1 Ferruginibacter sp. | reverse complement strand
TTGTGCAGATGCGGGTGCACAAATTATGCTGCAACAAACAATAAATAGCAAATAAATTGATTTTGAAATAGATAGTCCTTTAATAGGGTTCATTATGTAAATGATATAAGCAATTAATAAAGTTGTTAGTTTAGTTGGCTTTATACAAAATACATAAAAAGGTTAATCAAAAAAAATTTAATAAACGATTTATTGTAATAATAATATGGATTGTAAATTCAAGAGTTGATTTTTTGTAAAATTCTAAACGGTAACTTTCGTTTAAGTACTTTTTTGGTTCTTCGGTAAACTTAGTAGAAATACACTTAAATAAATTTTTTGATATTTTTTAAACATGGCTCTGATAAAGCTTTTAGGTAAAATTTGAAGATGCCAAAATTGCTAAATACACTAATTAGAGTCTGTCTATAAATTGTAATACTTTGACAGTCAATTGATTATGGCACAATATTTGCTATTTGAGCAGCATGAAAATGAAACTATTTGAGACGCTTCGCTTAAAATTCGAGCAACCCAATTGGGCATTAAACCCCGAGTTTGGCCTGATGGATACCATTTTAGACCAGCACCCATCGTTAATCGAAATGGTATCGGCAGATGTTTTAACAGGCTGCAAGCAAAGCGAATTTGGCAGGCAGGATATGCCCAGTGTAGAGCAGATAGTACGGGCGGCCATTTACAAAGAGATGAAAAAGTTGGATTATAGAGAACTGGAATATGCACAAGACGATTCAAAAATTTGCCAGCAATTTGTAAAGCTCGATAATCGCCACCCATTTAGTTTTCAGGTGTTTCAAAAATATATTTCAAAAATAAGCGAAGACAGTTTGCAACAATTATTGGTAGCCCTAAACAAGATAGCCATTGGCGAAGGCCTAGAAGACATAAGCAAACTACGGCAAGACAGTACGGTGGTAGAAACCAATATTCATTACCCTACCAACAACGCTTTGGTGTGGGACTGCATTAAAGAAAGCCATCGGTTACTTACCCATTTGGCAAAAGAGATGCAAGACCTACAGCCACGGGATTATACCAAAAATGCAAAAAAAACATACTTTAAAATAAACGTAACCAAAAGCAAGGACAAGCGAATAGACCTATTCAACAAACAGCTTATTACCTTTACCCAATGCATAAACCAGGTAGCCAATGTTGTAAAAAAAAAGGACACTTGTAGTCTAAAAGCCATCCCCTTTATGATTGCACTGGAAAATTTACAGCCATTGCTACAGCAAGTGTATAGCATGACTTGGCGCAGAGAAATTAACCAAGAAACGGTACCCAACGATGAAAAATTATTTTCCATTTATGAACTACACACCAACATTATAGTAAAGGGAGCAAGAGAGGTACAGTTTGGACATAAAGTAAATTTTTCTACCGGCAAAAGCAATTTGATATTAAGTTGCGATATACTAAAAGGCAACCCTAGCGATAGCTCATTATACCAACCAACCATTGATAAAGTGGTAGCACAATATGGCATAGTACCCCGTGATAGTGCTACCGATGGCGGCTATGCCAGCAAGGCCAATGCAGATTATGCCCAAACAAAAGGCATCAAAAATATTGTGTTCAACAAAATAGTAGGCAGCTTAAAAAACATAGTAAGCAGCACTAGTATAGAAACGAGGTTAAAAAAATGGCGCAGTGGTATAGAAGCAGTCATCTCAAATTTTAAAAGAGGCTTCAATATGTTCCGGTGCAATTGGAAAGGCGAAGCACATTTTAGCCAAAAGGTATTATGGAGTACCATTGCCTATAATATTAGGGTAATGACGGCTGCTGTAGTAGCAAAATTGTAAATACTGATTGAAAAACAATCACACCTGGGAGACTTATGCCTTGTAAAGTAAAAAACAGAGAAATAATGTACCAATAAAACAAAATACCCAGTTGAAATCGGGTGTTAAAATAAATTGCAGAGAAAAATTGATTATATTGTATTATTGTTTAATGCATTTTATTTTAAAATCTGACTAAATAGACAGACACTAATTATTTTAACTAAGGAGCCTCTTAATATACCCTAGTACTTGATGAGTCTCCGTAGTTAAAATTTTATATACTTTTATAATTTTTCAATTTTCTAAAATCTAATAATTAAACACATAAAAATATTTAATTTTATGATTA
>JAYUJS010000561.1:0-2139 GCA_043765095.1 Ferruginibacter sp. | reverse complement strand
CATTAGACCTTAACTCAGCAAGCTGTATGTCATAATCAGCTTGGCTTGGTAAATTAACAAGGTCTTCGTTGTTTTCTGTAGGTTCACAACCAAGCCATGCGAGAGCGAGAATTATATCTTTTGCAATTGATACAAATGAATTTATTAATTTCATTTGTTTTTTTAAGGCTACATCCTTGGTATATGTTATATACATTAAGAAGAAAAGATTACCTGCAAAATAAATTAATAAACCAACACAAACTCTAAAACTAATTGTACTAAGAAATGGGGTTTTGGCTACTGAATTTAATTTTTCTACCAAGTAGTAGCCTAATATAACGAGAAAGGTAAGAAAATGGACAATTACAACATTGATACTAAAACCAGCACCTATTGAAGATTTAAAATAAACAATAGATGAAAAAATAAAAAAAGGAATAGTTGAAAATAAAACTATTTTCTTTGCTAATTTATTTTTTAGTAGATAATAAAAGAATAAAGCTAATATTCCATACTCTAATAGAGTGCTAATATTTACTACAACAAAGTATAACAATTTTGATTTTAATATTACAGCCGCATAAAATGCACTGGTTATTGTAAAAGCAAGTAAAATGCTGTAAATAAAAAAAGCCTTTAAATATTTAGCTTTTATTTTTCTTAAAAAAAATAAAGCGAATACCAAAGGTAAAATTTGGGAAATAAATGGAAGAAAGGATAGTATTTTCAGAGTGTTAACATTTTATCAAATGTACATATTTTTGTTAAAACTCATAGAATTAATTCCAGTCTCCAAGCCAGTGTAGCCACATAATAAGTAGGGTTTAGGGGTTATAAAATTATTTTTTTAATATTCAGAATTTAAAATTACGTCATAACGTAGTTTTACTTAGTAACAATTCATTAAAATCGTAATTGTACGCATTGGCATAAAACCATTTTTGGTATGGCTTATGACAATATGATTACATATCTTCCAAATATTGTAATAAGGAAAGATACGTATAATAAATAGTAAAATTACTATTTTTTTAGTAGGGGTTTTACTTAGTAGTTTACTATTGTTGGGGAACAAGTATACACATTTTTAAAAAATGTACATAGTCTTTTGCCAAAAAATAAAAATTAGGTAGCCGTTAAGGCACTATTTTTCATTATTTTTCGTCTTAACGTGGGTTATAGTAGAAAAACTTCTACCAAATAAGTATAAAGAATATTTTTATTGTATACCCAATCATATTTTTAAATAATACCTGCATTACAATACATGTTAGTAGAAACCGATTTTATAAAAGTAGCCATAGCAGACGACCACAAAATTTTTAGAGATGGTATAAAAATGAGCTTATCTGAAAAAGAAAATATACTTATGATATGGGAGGCGGAAGATGGCAAGGATATGATGCACAAAATAAGTGTGAAGCCGCCCGATGTACTCCTTATGGATATACGTATGCCCGAGATAGATGGCATAAACGCACTAGAAATACTTCGCACAGAGTACAAAACCATAAAGGTAATAATGCTTACCATGTACGACGACCAGCAAATGATAAACAAAGTAATGGAAATGGGCGCCAACGCATACCTTACCAAAACCACCGACCCCGATGAAATATACCAAGCCATACTTACATGCGTACAAGAAGAGTTTTATTTTAACGACTTAGTAACCAATGCCGTAATGGGCAAGTTGCAAGCTAGAAAAAATGTGCGTCATATTTTTGCCAACAATCAAGCAGTAGACTTTACCGAAAAAGAAATAAAAATATTACAATTACTTGCCGCTGATAATACTACCGAAGAAATTTCTAAATCTATCTTCCTTAGCCCCCGTACCATAGAAACCATAAGGCAAAACATGAAAAACAAAATAAACGTAAAAACTATTGGTGGCCTTATTATGTATGCAATGAGAAATAGGTTGATAGAGTAGGGGAGATATATTAGATATTTTTTGATAGTCTATTTTAAATTTTTAATATCCTAAGTTCAACTAACAAGTGCGACACTCTTAACCTTTCTCATTTTGACTAGCCAAAATCAGTAAATGGATTTCTAAACATAGCTTTCTGTAAAATTTTTATTTTGTCTGTACAACAAATTTTTAATTAAAAAGTTAAGTTATCCAGTTGGATTTACAATTTTCTAAATAAG
>JAYUJS010000560.1:0-2143 GCA_043765095.1 Ferruginibacter sp. | reverse complement strand
TAAGGTCTACATCTGCTTCTATTTTTACAGGTAGGTCTCTATTATTTAAGTCACTTGTTTTTACATTTACAGCCACCATATTTTCATTACCAAATTCTAAATAATCATTTAAAAACTCTTTCTTATTTTTTGATGCAAGCAACTGATACGATTGGTGAAAATCGGTACGCTGGTTACCTGTAAGCAAAATAGTAGCTTTTCCTTTTAGGCCATTTTCTGTAAGTGTAAAATCTGCCTTGGTAGAAATTAAATTATCTGCTGCCTCTCTTAATGGCACTTTTTTTATTTCAAATTTATCTCCATTAGCTATCATCACTTCTTTACCCTGTATTCTAAAAGCATTTTCGCTAAAGGGTATATAATTTTCGGTACCATCTAAGTAATATGTTTTGCCTCCAAAGTTTAGTGCACAAATAGCATGATTGTTTACACAAAGCGCAGGCAATGTTTGTACGTATGGTAAACTCCTTGTGCCTATCCATGTAAAATGTGCATCGTAGCCGGCAAGTTTTAGCATTTCGGTAAGCAGGTTTGCCATACCCTTACAGTCGCCATACTTTTTTGATAAAACATCCTGTGCAGTAGAAGGTCTGTAGCCTGAGTATCCATCTTCGTAAGCCAAGTATCGTATATTATCTTGTACCCAATAATAAATAGATTTTATTTTTTCTACATCATTAGGCTTGCCTTGCGTAAGCTTTGTAACCATTGGCTGAAGCTTGGTTTTATCGTTCTCCGCCATTTTGTATAACTTATTATTCCAAGCATATACATCATCTACTTTATCAAATCCATTTAATATTTCACCTTTGCTTTCAAAAGATTTTATTTGTACAATAATATGTGGGTCTGTATATGCACGCCCTATTCTTTTGTATTCATTTTTGTATGCATCAATATCTTTCATTACAAAAGTGTAGGTTGTGTAACCTCCTTTTTTATTTTCGGTCGCTTCCACATTATGCCCATTAAAGTTCATACTTTTAAACTCTATTGTAAGCCACTCAGGTACTTTAAATTCATACATCTGTTCTTTTACTGGGTAGGGCTCATGAAAAAATAAACGAGTAAGGTACTTGCCATCTTTGTAAATTTTTTTTACTGTTACCCTTGCTAAGGAACCCTTATCATTAAATCTTATAGGAAAATAACGCACCCGGCTATCATCAAAAAATATTCCATCGTCTGTTACCGATCGGTCAAAGCCACTCTTATCATACGTTACATATTTTTTACCATACTTTATAGCTTTTTTAAAATTTTTAATCTCAATAAATTGGTTGTAAAATTCTGGGTAAGTAATAGAAGCATATTTTTTGAGAGATAAAAATTCCATCTCAGCATTTTCTTCCACTTCCACTACTTTATCGCCAAGGCCATTTTTACCTTTATCAAAAGTAAAGTAGTGGTAAGATGACATACACATTACATCATCATCTTTATACTTTTTTGAAATACTGTAAGCGATTCTTTCATCATCGGGGTTTACTTGTGCATAGGTATAGTTGTTAATAAAAAAAACTAGTATAAATAAATACCATCGTTTTTTTATACCAATATTTATTGGAGATTTCATTGGTTTTGGTTTAATTATTTTTTAGTTGTAAAAATGTTACAGCTATTTTGTGTGCGTTTGATTTCTATTTTTGTGTTATAAAAATAAGGATAAATGATTAATAAGGATGTATGTTTAAATGGGATGTAATAAAAATATAAAATGCTGCTTTTAGCACTAAAAAAATGGAAACAATGTTATTTTTTTGTTTATTACTCATGTTTTTCCAATTTTCCCCTACCTTCATAATCAACTTTACCATCATGAAGAAACTAATACTATCTCTTGCTTTAGCTATTGGCTTTTATGCATCTACCCAAGCACAAATAAGCGAAACATTTTTAGATGGAAATTTTACCGCAAACCCAACGTGGGTAGGCGGTACAGCAGATTGGATAGTGAACCCTAGCCTACAATTGCAAAGCAATAATACAACTGCCAATAGTGCTTTTTATTTAAGCACAGTAAGTACCATGGCCACCACAACTCAGTGGGATTTTTATTGCAGTCTTACTTTTAATACCTCTAGCACAAACTATGCAGATGTGTTTCTTACAGCAAGCGCAAGCGATTTAACTTTAAATACCA
>JAYUJS010000559.1:0-2143 GCA_043765095.1 Ferruginibacter sp. | reverse complement strand
TTGAAGTACGAGAAAATGGCATTTTTATAGGCATAGAAACCAATAGTATTTTTTCTTAGATAAAATAGTTGGATTAATTTTTTTTTTGCCATAAATATCTTTATTTTTGCTACCCATTAGTAAATTAGTGGGAAATTCCTACTTAGCTCAGTTGGTTAGAGCATCTGACTGTTAATCAGAGGGTCACTGGTTCAAGTCCAGTAGTGGGAGCCAATAAATTAGAAGGGTTTAAGTTTAAAAGCTTAAACCCTTTTTTAATCTTTCCAATTGTGTTGGTTGGTAAGAGAGAGGGGCTTTTGTACTGCCAATTAGTTCTATAGTTTTTAATTGTTTTTGCCTATCAAACTCGTGTGAATGCTTTAATTTTTCCTATCTGATGTTTACTTCTTCCTCAATCAAAAAGTCTTTTACTGATGTCCATATTATTTTTGAATATCTATTGTTTTCATACTTTTGAAATATTATTCTACCTTTCATCATATCCTTCATTTATTGCATGCCTTGCCTAGCAGGATAACGTTCATTTTTTGAAGGCGAGAAAAATCTTGTTATTTTAATAATAATATTTAAAAGCTAATTCCTTCAGGCTTAAATATTTTATACTTTTTGTTTGTAAGGTTAGTAAGTAATTTCACAAAATCGCTACATGAAAGCTTATCACCAGCAATTCTTAAATATCTAGGTGAACTTTCGTCAATGGCTGCTTCTGCTGTAAATTCAGCAACATTATATGTGGTTGTAAATTCTACAATTTGGTTTGAATTGCCCCAGCAAAGTATTCGTTTTTGTTTAAATAAAATCAAAGGCATATCTATAGTTAATAAATCCATAAATGGGCCATTAAATATTAGTTGCTTTGATAGGTGCTTTTTCAAGTTATTTGTGAAACTCCCTTCTTAAATATAAATTTCTATTTTCTCCATCTTTTAAATTGGTAAATTCAATTGCAAAGTCTCTTGGTATAAATCTTTTTACATTAGCTTTAATAGCAGCATCTAAAAATATTTTTTGAGCATCAATAATAGTTTCTCTTAAACCAGATAATGCAGATACAACACAATCTGCTCCTATAAAATGCTTAGAAATTTCCAACTTATTGCTTGTGTCTATTTGAAACACTTTTACGCCTTTTTACTCTAGCTTATTTATTTTATTATTGTTTGTTTCTAAACGCACAATTGCTTAACAATCTACCTCCTTTGTTAATAATGTATTTACAATTTTCCCACCTAAATTTCCAGTTGCACCAACAACTACTATTGTTTTTTCATTTTCTATAAAATTTTAAAAGTCATTTCTTTAAACTTATTTGCTGTAACTTAATTCACTTATCCCAACAAAATATTTTATATCTACATCTCCCCCTACACAAAATGCATCATCACTTTTATTTTTTTGACTAAAATCAAACATAATTTATCAAATCTGTTCAAAAATTTAATAAGCTAAAAAAGTTATCCATTTTAGGTGTATTATGTTGGTAAAAAAATTATTTGAAATGCTGGATGCTTTGACCTCATTACAATCAGCTTGTTTGTAAACATACTGTGAAAAACTATTAAAGTATTCTTATAAGATAATTTGTAGTATTGTATATGTTAGGCAATAAAAAAGCGCCATTGCATTGGCGCTAATTAAATGTTGTTATTTAAGTCTAAAAATAGCACCAATACTAAGAAGTTGGGTTCAGGTCTAAACTTTGTAATTCCAAGATTAACTTTTGAGGTGTTATTTTTTTTTAAAAAATTAAGAATATTTACAAATAGAAAGCTACAATTTGAGATTTTAATTTATTAACAGACTGGTGATAATATTATTTCTTTATTGTAATAATTGATTAATAATTAATTTATCAATCCATCTCCCCCTTCACAAAATCCATCAACACTTTTATTTTCTCTGAGCTAAAATCAAACTCTAATCCTGCAGCTTTGTATAGCTCAGGCAATGTTTTTGTGCCACCAAGGCTAAGTGCGGTGCAATAATTATCCAATGCTTTTTCTGCATCTTGCTTATACTGCATCCACATACCAATGGCACCTAGCTGTGCAATGCCATACTCAATATAGTAAAATGGCACTTCAAACAAATGAAGTTGTCGCTGCCAAGCATTTTGCCTAAAGGGTTTTAGCCCGCTGTAGTC
>JAYUJS010000558.1:0-5701 GCA_043765095.1 Ferruginibacter sp. | reverse complement strand
GAAGGTATTTCAAAAACAGGCGAAATAATAGACATGGGTGTAGAGCTCGGGATTGTGCAAAAAAGTGGTAGTTGGTTTAGCTACAATGGTGATAAGCTAGGGCAAGGTAGAGAATCTGTAAAGCAACTAATGCACGACAACCCAACAATGGCAGATGAAATAGAAGTAAAAATAAGAGCCAAAATAAAAGAAAATAAAGATGGAGTGGTGGCAGCTTCGACTGCAGAATAAAAGACTTAGGGTTAGTAAGTAATAAAAGGGTTGTTTCACTTTTAGTGAGGCAACCTTTTTTATGCTGCACAAATTTCTATATATAAAGTAATAAAATCTATTGTTTTATTAAAATACTAAACTAAATTTATAATTGATATTATTTAGACCTTGTCCAAACTTGTGTTCTGTAAAATGGTCCCCAATAGCCTCTTACTTTTATGGTATTTGCATCTTTTAGCCACATAGTGCATTTGTATGTTTTTCCATTTTCAGGGTCGTAGATGGTGCCATCTTTCCATTCGCCATCTTTTATTACAAAGTCTTTTAAAATTACCAATCCCAATATTGTTGTAGTACGCAAACCTTTATCTTTATTTTCTTTATCTACTTTGGGTTTTCCAAATTCGTCAAGCGGCTCTTTTAGCCATACAAGTTTGCCATAATATTTTCCATTTACTTCGTATATTTCTGTTATGCCTTTTTCACTTTCAGAAAGCCATTTGCCTGATACTGTATTTTGTGCAAAAGATGATATGGATAGAAATAAACTTAACGATAAAACTGATAAATAACGTTTCATTTTTTATTTTTTTGCGTAAAATATTTTCCAACTATAGGCAATTTAGAAAATTCTTTGTGTTCTACCAAAGTAAGAAATTTTGCATAAACTAAAATTAATATAGATGCTAATAAAAAACTAAAGTATTTGTTAGGTATAAGCAATACAAGTACCTTGTGTAAGAAAAATATAATTACAACTATTACTATATATGCTACCAGTTTTTTCCAAGCATACGGAATAAGATAATGCTTTTGCCCCCATATAAAAGAAATAACCATCATGCTACCATAGCAAAAAAAAGTAGCCCAAGCGCAAGCCATATAACTAAAGTGCGGTATAAAAATGGCATTAATAGTAAGTGTTATTGTTGCTCCTATGAGCGTTATCCAAGCACCATACATTGTTTTTTGAGATAGCTTATACCAAATAGATAAATTATAATAAATACCTAAAAACATATTGGCTAATAAAAGTATTGGCACAACTTTAAGCCCTACCCACAACGCTTCATTTCTAATAAAATATTTCCAAATATCAATATATAATGCCACAAACAAAAACATAACCGTAATAGTTATTACAAAAAATTTCATTACACGGGCATAGGTTTTTTGTGGATTATTGCCCTGTGCTTGTTTAAAAAAAAATGGCTCTGCACCCATGCGAAACGCTTGTATAAATAGGCTAATTAATATTGATAATTTATAGCAAGCGCTATAAATACCTATTTCTAATTTTGCTGCTTCTTGTGTAGCTACTGGTGCCCACCAACCAAGCATTATTCTGTCAAAGGTTTCGTTAATCATACCACCAAAACCTGCCACTAATAATGGTAACGAATACACAAGCATTTGTTTCCATAAAACTTTATTAAACTTAAAAGTTATTGACAATAACTCTTTAGAAAGCAATAATAGTGTAATGCCAGATGCAAATAAATTAGCAATAATAGCATACCCAACACCATAATTTTTTAAATACCAAGATGCCACCCAACCATTGGGATTGTTAGCCACAATATTTGGACACATACTTATAAAAAAATAAGTAAGTAGCATTGTTATAACTATGCTAGTAATTCTAATAAACGCAAACTTTTTTGGTTTGCCATCTTGCCTTAGTTTTGAAAAAGGTAGTGTAGCAAGCGTATCAAAAGCAATAATAAATGTGCTAAATTTTATAAATTCTGAGTGGTCATTTAATTTTACAAAATTGGCAATACTCCCATTTGATATAAATAATAATAGTGATAGTAATACTGTGGAAACGAAAATTGAAATACTTGCAGTATTATATATATCTTTTTTAAATTCGTCTTTTTGTACAAACCTAAAATAAGCAGTTTCTAAACCGTATGTAAATATTACATTTAAAAAAGGAATGGCTGCATAAACAATACTCATTTCTCCATAAGCTGCGCCAGTAAGTTTATATGTAAGGTAAGGTGTAAGAAGGTAATTTAAAAACCTAGCTGCAATGCTGCTGCCTCCATACCACAATGTATCTCCTGCCAATTTTTTTATACCGCTCAAAAGTTAATTATTTTTTCAAAAGTAATGAAATGCTTGTAGGTATCCGCCTTCGGCGAATTCTTTTTTGTGTTCTCCATAAGCAAACATAAAAAGTAGTAGTACTTACCAAAGGCGGGCACCTACAAAACCGTATTCGCCAAAGGCGAGTACCTACTGTTTTTTGTAAAATTAGTATCTGTTAATGTATATAAAAATACTGCCAATTGTTTCTTTTGTTTTTCGGATAACATAATTTTTTTTTGCAACAATGGGTCTAGGTTTACTATTGCAGTATCTAAATTTATGTAATGGTTAATTACTTTACTTAAATCATTATATCTACCATCGTGCATATAGGGCAGGCTCAATGCCACATTACGAAGTGTAGGCACTTTAAAACTTAAAGAATCTTTGCTGTTTAATGTTATTCGCTGCCTTCCAATATCATTAAATCGGTTTAATGTTATTCCATTATTACGAAAACTATTATCTGTAAACAGTGGTTCTTTGTGGCAGGTATTACAATTGGCTTTAAAAATTTCGTAGCCTTTTTCTTCGGGTAAAATAAATTTATCTTCCCCTCGCATTATTTTATCATATCTACTATTGCTACTTACAAGGCTGCCTACATATTGTGTAAAAGCTTTTTGCATTAGTTCTGTAGTAATATTTACGCTACCAAAAGCTTTTAAAAATAAAGGAGCATAATTTTTATCTGTTTTTATTTTTAGTAAAACGGTATCCAATGTTTCCCCCATTTCATTTTTAGCGGTAAGTGGGTCAAGTGGTTGATTGTCTAAATGATTTATGCCTCCATCCCAATGCCATTCTTTCATCCAAGCAAGGTTGGCTAGGGATGGTGCATTGCGTGTGCTAAAACTATTAAATACACCATGGCTCAAATCGTGGTCGTAGGTGCTAAAGGCGGCAAACTGTTGGTGACAACTTGCACAACTTACTTCACCATCTTTACTTAGCCTTGCATCGTAAAATAATTTTTTGCCTAATTCAAATCCTTCTTTTGTTAAAGTGTTTTTTGCAAAAATATTGGTTGGTGGTTTGGGAAATCCTTTTGGAATATTGAATGCAATTGGCTTTGGCGCATACGCATTTTTACTTGAACTAATCATCATTAGCGCAGCGGCAATAAATAAAAAAAAGTATATCGTTATTTTTATTTTCAATTTTTTTAAAGTTTAACCGCAAAGAGGCAAAGTGTTGCTCAAAGAATACAAAATACCTTAGCGAACTTTGCGATTTTTTCCTTTGCGCCTTTTGCGGTAAAAATTCGCTTCTTTTTTTGCAGTGAAGACGATAAGTCGTTTGGTTTTATTAGGGTCAATTTTATTTGAAATTTTATACATGGTTGAATATGATACTCATTTTACATTATACCCGATGAACTATTCAGCCCTTCAAAAAATTTCAACTACCTATAACCCTCCACATTCCCAAAAACCCATCCGCAGCCATCTTGGCTTGCTTGCCAGGTGCTGATATCACAGGGTTTTCAGCAATTTTTATATTACTCCAATATTTATCCAAATCCATTTGTATCGTAATTGTATTCCCTATCTTTTTTATGGGTAAAAATATTTGTCGCTGTGCTTTATATGCTCCTTTATACCCACCAATATGTTGCTCAATTCTATTTCTATCAGCTGTAGATGAGGAGGAAGTACCTTCTAATTTAAAAAAAACATAGCCGTTGTTCCATGTCCAAAACATATCGTTTAATTGGTCTAGTGCACCGCTTTGTGCACCGCTACAATTTAAAGCACTGTCTATACCTATATTAAAAGATATACCTACAATTTTTTTTTGGTCATGTTTAATTATAGAATCGTTTTTGTAGGCATCTATCAAATAAACTTTTTTATCAATTTCTAATTTATGCTTTGTAGCAAAAGAAATATTACTGACATAATATTTTATTTTACTTACTGTGTACTTTTCACCAAAAGTATTTGTGTATGTGCTATCGTTTAGTACAATCTTTTTTCCATTTGCAATGTGTTCAAATTTTATAATAATCTTTTTTTGTCCAAATACATTAAGCCCAAAAAATATTATTGCCAATATAAAAATACACTTATTCATTATTTGTAATTTTTCTTCTACCTTGTTTTATTTCTGCTGTTTTCTTTTTTGTTTCTAGTCTTTTTCTAACAACAGCTTTTGGTATTTTAGTGGGCTTTCTTTTTACAGGTACAATTAATGCTTTTTTTACATGGGCTTTTATTTTAAGCAATACCTCTGCTTTATTTGCTAATTGTGTACGAGCTGTTTGGCTTTTAACCAATAAGTGTCCATCTGCATTTATTTTATTGGCAAGTTTATCACTTATTAAAAATTTTTCATCTTCGTTAAAAAAAGCAGAATTATTTATATGCCAATAACCTTCTACCATGGTTTCCACCTTGTTTACATTTTGGCCGCCTTTGCCGCCACTACGGGCTGTTTTATACTTTATTTCTTTAGTAAAATCGGGTAACATAGCTTGTAAAATTACTTCTATTTTAAAACAAATTGTGCCAATAGCATTATTTCTATGGTTAATATTTTTGTAATAACAAAAAAACAAGCATTTTTGCAACAATTCAAGCGCATTTATGGCTCACAACATTTATCAATCACTTACAGAAAAAAAACAGCGAAACAAAAAATCGTTTGCGGTGCTTATTGACCCTGATAAGGTGAACGATGATAATATGCAAGAACTAATACAACTTTCGCTAGATGCAAAAGTGGATTATTTTTTTGTGGGCGGCAGCCTTGTTATATCTAGCTATCTAGATGAATGTGTGCAATATATCAAACGCAGTTGCGATATTCCTGTAATACTTTTCCCCGGTAGCCCAAGCCAAGTAAGCAAATATGCAGATGCGCTTTTATACCTTAGTTTGATAAGTGGTCGTAACCCCGAGTTGCTTATAGGGCAGCATGTAGTATCTGCACCTATTGTAAAAAAGAGCGGCTTAGAAATAATGCCCACAGGCTATATGGTAATAGATGGTGGTGCACCTACCACCGTTTCTTACATAAGCAACGCCGCTCCATTACCGTCCGATAAAAATGAAATAGCCGTATGTACTGCTATGGCTGGCGAAATGCTAGGCATGAAACTTATATACATGGATGCAGGCAGCGGCGCAAAAAGAGCCATCAACGAATCTATGATTGAAAAAGTAGCTTCTTGTATTGATGTTCCATTAATTATTGGTGGAGGTATTACCACACCAGAAAAAGCTTACCTCAATTGCAAAGCTGGTGCAGATTTAATTGTAGTGGGCAATGCTATTGAAAAAGATGCAAGCCTAATAAAGGAGATTTCGGCGGCTATACATAGTGTGCCGGTGAAACTGTAGAAAGTTGAAGGGTTGAAAATTGTTTGAAGGGTTGAAGCAGGGTCTTC
>JAYUJS010000557.1:0-2148 GCA_043765095.1 Ferruginibacter sp. | reverse complement strand
TTTTTAAAACCCAATATTTTATTTCTAATTCTTATAAAGATTAATTTATAACAACCTATTTTATAACTATTGAAATTATTTTTTTGAGGGAATTATCTCAATACTCTATACTCAATAATCAATACTAAACAATGTACCCTAATTTATATTATGTTTTTAAAGATTGGTTTGGTATTGAATGGCAATGGCTAAAAATATTAAATACATTTGGTTTGTTTGTAGCGATGGCTTTTTTAGTAAGTGCTATTGTAATAAGTGCGGAACTTAAAAGAAAAGAAAAGCAAGGTTTATTGCAACCCTCAGAAGAAGTTATAATCGTTGGTAAACCAGCTTCTATATTAGAACTAATTTTTAATGGTTTTGTGGGGTTTGTATTTGGAGCAAAAATATTAGGACTAATATTTAGCAAGCTTCCAGAAACAAATACGCAGGAATATATTTTTTCTAAACATGGTAGCTTGCTTGGTGGTTTAGCAATGGCTGCCGTACTGGTCTATGTAAAATGGAAAGAAAAAAATAGCCAAAAATTAAAAGTGCCAGAGAGGAGAACAGTGCGTATTTGGCCACATGATAGGGTAGGTGATATAATTATATTAGGATTAATATTTGGAATATTAGGAGCAAAATTATTTGACAATTTTGAGCATTGGGATGTATTTTTGAATGATCCAATTGGGCAACTATTTTCTGTAAGTGGGCTTACTTTCTATGGAGGATTAATTTTGGCTTCCATTGCAATTTGTTTTTATGGGTATAAAAAAGGAATAACTTTATCTTACTTAGTAGATTCTGCAGCTCCAACCTTAATGATAGCTTACGCTGTAGGGCGTATTGGTTGCCAAGTGTCTGGCGATGGAGACTGGGGTGTTTACAACAGCGCATATACAAGCGATGCTAGTGGTAAACTTGCGCTTGCTGCGCCAGGCGATTTTGAAAATGCTATTAATAAAAATGAAACTTTTTTTTTACAAGGGACTATTGTAAATGCTGCTGGCAAAATTGTGCTTGTTACTGATAGAACTTATGCAACTAAAGCAGATATTCCACATCGATATTGGAAAGGCGTTTCTTTTTTACCAAAATGGTTTTTTGCTTACAGTTACCCACAAAATGTAAATAACGATGGTGTACCAATGACTGCAGTTATAGAAGAGCATTACAGCGTATTGCCCATGCCTGTTTTTCCTACACCTTTATATGAAACCATTATTTGCACATTATTATTCTTATTACTTTGGGCTATAAGAAAAAAAATAAAAACGCCTTTTTTAATGTTTGGTATTTATTTAATATTAAATGGAATAGAACGATTTGTAATAGAAATTGTAAGAGTAAATAAACAATATGCTGTAGGGGCTTCATCTTTATCGCAAGCACAAGAAATAGCTGTAGGGCTTGTGATAGCGGGTGTTTTATTAGTTATTTATGCAAAAGTTATAATTTTAAGAGTAAATAAAAAATTAAGAATAAAGGAAGAAGATGAAACTACAAATAATGACGAATTAAGAAATAATGAAGAACTAATAAAAAAGGAAGAAACAATAAATAATGAAGCAACAATAAATAATGATGCGTCAATAAATAATGAAGCGTCTATAAAAAAATTATAAATTTAATAAATAAAAAATAATTTTAAATAACAAATAACATATTATCATGCCATCATTTGATATTGCAAGCAAAGTAGACCTGCAAACCTTAGATAACGCTATAAATATAGTAAGCAAAGAAGTAAAAAATCGATTTGATTTTAAGGGTTCTCATGTAGTAATTGAACTAAATAAAAAAGATTTTAAACTAAGTCTTGAAGCAGATAGCGAAATGAAACTTGACCAAATAAAAGATGTGCTTATAAGTAAAACAATGAAGCAAGGTTTAGCAGCTGAAATATATGATTTTAGCAAAGAACCCTTTCCTAGTGGAAAAATAACCAAGCAAGAGGTAACCGTGCGCAACGGCTTAAAGCAAGATGATGCTAAGAAAATTGTAAAACTTATTAAAGATAGTGGGCTTAAAGTACAAGCTGCAATAATGGATGATATTATTCGTGTAACAGGCAAAAAAATAGACGACTTGCAAGATGTAATACAAGCAAGTAAAGAATGGAATGTAGGGCTTGCTTTGCAGTTTGTGAATATGAAGTAAACA
>JAYUJS010000556.1:0-5706 GCA_043765095.1 Ferruginibacter sp. | reverse complement strand
GGTGAATAAGTAATAAGATTATCTGAAGCTACTTTCCATTTTTCATAATTTAATGTAAGGCTATCTTGTAATTGAAAGTAGTAATTATTTTCCTTTGTAAAAAAATTAGCACCTAGCTCAAACCAATTTTTATTTTTTATATTTTTTGTAAGTGCATTAAAAGAAATACTATCTTTTTCCGCAGCACCACTTACGCTTGTTCTGTAGAAAACATTGCTTGCGGTGGTTAGTGTATCAAAACTTACACTATAATTTAGCTTTGCATTTTTAGCATTTATATTTATTGAAGCTTTACTTATTCTGTTGTTTTCATAAATAAGTTTTGGCACACTAGCATTAAACTCCAAAGCGGAGTCTGTAACAGCAGAGGTATATCTGCCTGTAAAATTAATATCATCAAAGCCAACAAGACCAGGCACAAAACTTGTAATAATTGGGCTTTGTTTTATTAAACCTCTTATGGCAAATTGTTGGTTAGGAGCTTTTGTGTATGAAGGCTTGTAGCCAGGCAGTTTATAATAACTATTTATATATTGCTGTAATGAAATAGCAATTTTATCATAATCGAATGCACCACCTACATGCAAATTTGCAAAAGGAGCTGATAGTAAAATCGAAACAATACCATTCGTACTAGTAGCAACAAGCGATGTGCTGTCTAATGCATAATGGAATTTACCATTTTGTAATTTCAAACTATCTAAAAATATAGATGCAGCCAAGTTTCTTGGTTGCAGGTTTTCTGCATTTACAATTGTATTTACGGAAAAGTTTACCGTATCTTTAGTAAAATGCAAAGCATTTAGTTGTGCTGTATCTACTTGTATAAATGCATTTATGGTTGGATATTTATTTGCAACATTTGCATTTAAAGTATAGTTTAGTTTTAAGTTCTCATCATTTATTTTACCAATGCTTTTTAGATTTCCATTATTTAAAGTAGCATTTAATAACAATTTTTTGTAATTATATTTATTGTATTCAAAAGAAGTAAAATTTGCCTCTATTCTTGATTGCATAATTTTATAATCAAAGCCAATGCCATTTGCGTAAAACGTTCCTGCTACATTTCCTATCACACTTTCTTTTTTTATTAACTTACCTATTGCATAATTTGGAGTAATAATTTGTATATCATAGTTGACTTGTTTGGGAGTTGTAAAGTTTTTTACAAATCCTTTAATATTTAATCTACCATAACTAGAATTTACTTTTAAGTCTGTAATAATGTTATTCTTGTCTCCGATTAATTTCCCGTATGCTAATATTATTTGTGGTAATTCTATTGATTGCAACAATGTGGGAGGTAAAAACCCTACTATTAAATTTTTTAAAATTTTAACATTTTGTGCATTAATATTAAATTGTAGTTTGGCAGGGTCACTATAATTTTTCAAATTTACTTTTCCTGTAAAGGCAAAGTCTTTGGCGTTCAATTGTACATCTGTTAAAATATTATTTTTATTGCCTAGTATTTTCCCTTTTAGCGCAATAATATTTGGCAAATTCGAAAGTGCTTTTTGGTTGGCAGATGGTACAAATTTTAATAAGTCTTTTTTAAAAATATTGCTTTGTTCAAAAGCCAAATCAAATGATATTTTTTTGGTATCCGAAATATTATAAATAGTGCCTTTTGCTTTTACATTAGAGCCAGATAATCCATTTAATTGCAAAAAGGGAAAATATAATTGTTGCAAATTTCCTTTTACAAAAGTATTTACTTTAAGGACTTGCCCTGCAAATTGTGCTTTAGGGAAAAACGGCTCTAAAGCTGGTGCCATTAAATAAATATCGTTAAATGCAATACTACTATTAAATACAGTTGCTTGCAGAAAAGTATTTATTGGATCTTTTATTATTGTCTCTAAACTATCATAAGTTAGTTGTATATCTGTCTCTATAACAGAGTTTGGCATCTTTGCATAAAGTTTTGTAAGAGATAATGCAGTATCTGTAAATAAAATATTTGCATGAGTAGTATCTAAAGCAAACCCACTTTTATCTGCAAAAGCCAATTGAGTAATACTTGCTGTAGTTTTATTTTCAGAAAAAAAAAGTCATTTACATTTACTTTTATCCGCCTAGCTTCTATGTGCGCAAAATCTAAACCTTTTATATTTGGCTTAGTATTATCATCGTATTTTATAAAACTATTTTTTATAACAAATTGCTTAGCGGCATATATCCAAAGATTGGGTACGTTAGTTGCGTTTATATTTATGCCACTATTGTTAACTTTCTTTGGGGTTACAAAAGTAATATTGGCACTATCCAATAAAAGTTCATCTACAGTTGCTTTGGCCTGTGCAATACTATATGTAATATTTTTTGCTGTAAGCGTACCAATATTATTTGCATTATACATTCCTGTATTTTTATTTTCTACCAATACATCAATATATTTTAAATTAATATTTTTTACATTTATAAAAAAATTATAAGGCAAAATTAAATTACTATCTAATACAGTTTCAATTTTTTTAGGAATTGCTTCTTTAAAATCTTTCATTAAAAATTGCACATTACTAGCTATTAAATTGTCAATATCAAAGTTTAATCTATCCGGTTGAAATTTATTTGTTTTTAATTCGAGGTTTTTAATAGAAACACTAAAAAGTTTTCCAACCAAACTATCTTTAAAATTTAGTTTTACATTATCAAATATTAGTTTAGATAATGTAAGTTTCATTTCTGCTGTGTCCTTATTTTCTGTGCTCACTTTATTTCCCGAAAATGCATTTAAGATAAATTGATAATTGAAGTCGGTTTCATTTTCAGCACGAGATACACTAAAGTAAAAATTTTTTAAAAATATTTTTTTTATATCAGTATTTCCTTGTATAAGTTTTATCATGTCTAAATCAACCGATAGCTCTTCTCCAAATAATAGCGTATCTCCTTTTTTATCTTCTAAATAAATATTTTTTATTCTAAGCCATTTTGGAAAACTATAATCCACACTACCAATGGTTATATTAGTTTGTAATTTTTTATATAAATATTTTGTAACCTCTTTTTTAATTATTTGCTTGCCATTATTGGTATTTATAAAAATCAAAATGCCCACAATAAAAATTGTAAGGCATAAAAATATCCCCAAGAAAACTTTTCCTGTCTTTTTAAAAATCTGCGAAGCACTTTTCATTTTAAAATTAAAAAAATATTTTTTTATAATTTGATGTACCTACCAACGGGAAATAAATGGTTGATAATTATACGAACCATTAAATAAATGTTACTACCAACAAATATGCGTAATAATTTTATTTCACTCCTAATCCACCATCAATTACTTGGGTAGTGCCTGTTATAAATTGACTATTATCACTTGCTAAAAACAACACCAATTTTGCAATTTCTAATGGGGTTGCATATCTACCAAGAGGAATGGTAGCTTCCAAACTTTTCTTTACATCCGCCGCATGCCCTGCACTAAAACCTTCTTCTAAAGAACGCATCATTCTATTGTCTACAGGTGATGGATGGATGGTATTAACCCTTATTTTTTGTGGAGCAGCTTCTACGGCTGTAGCTCTCATAATACCAACCACCGCATGTTTGCTTGTAATGTATGCACTCACATTTGCACTTCCATTTAAGCCTGCTACTGACGATGACATGATGATACTACCACCCTCATTCATGTGTGGCAGCACATGTTTATTACCTAACCAACTACCTCTTACATTTATCGCCATTACTTTATCAAACATATCTAAAGGGTATTCTACTATTGGTTTCACAACGCCTTCAATGCCTGCATTGTTAAAAAATATATCAATTTTTCCAAAGGCTTTTACCGTATCATTTACATATCGTTGTACATCTTCTTCTATCGATACATTTGCTTCTACAAATTTTACATTTGTACTATTTAGTTCTTCTATTACATCTTTTAAATCCTCTGCTTTCAAATCTACCAACACCACTTTTGCACCAGCTTCCAAAAATAATTGTGCCGTTATTTTTCCAATGCTACCTGCACCACCTGTAATGATGGCTACTTTATTTTCCATTAATTTCATACTTACTATTTGTGCAAAGTTGCTTCATTATAATAAAATAATATTGTATAACTTTTATAAATCATTATAAAATTCACAGTTTCATTTCAATTTAAATCACTTTTATCATCAGTTTTATTTTCAGTCATATTATTGGTTTGTAATCCCTACCAACCGAAAGTGTAATGTTTGGAATGGAAACAAACCATTAAGAAACTTATTATAGTACAAATATAATTCACAGATTTGTTATAGATAATACTTACACAATATTTATATTATTTGCATCATTCACACATTGAGGGTTTTTAATTTTTTTAAAAACTAGCTTACGTTTTTATAATTATAATATAATGGAAGCAAAAAAGAATTGCATACTTACAATAAATAATGGCTCTTCTAGCATAAAGTTTTCTTTGTATCAAATAGAAGAAAAATTGGTTTCATTGTTTGATGGAGAAGTTTTAAATACCAATACAGCACATCCAACTTTACATTTTAAAAATCATATTACCGATAAAAAAAACAATAGCAACATTAAGTTAGATAAAGATGATGATGGTACAAGATTTTTGATTAATTGGTTGGAGAAAGAATTAGAGGTGGAATCGCTAAAAGCAGTAGTACATCGAATTGTACAGGGTTTAGACCATACCCAACCACAAAAAATAGATGATGTATTATTGGTAGAACTGAAAACGATTGCCAAGTACGATTCAACACATTTTCCAAGATCTATAAAGATTATAGAAACTATACAAAAATATTTTCCTGCTTTATTACAAATAGCATGTTTTGATACTTCGTTTCATACAAGCATACCTCAAATGGCAAAACTATTGCCCTTGCCTCGCCGCTATTATGATGCAGGTATAAAGCGCTATGGCTTTCATGGTATTTCATACAGTTATATAATGAAGGAGCTTGAGCGATTAACAGAAAAGGAAACAGTGCAAGGCAAAATTATTTTAGCCCACCTAGGAAATGGTGCAAGTATGGCAGCCGTTAAAAATGGGAAATGTATAGATACAAGTATGAGTTTTTCTCCTGCGTCAGGCATGGCTATGGGTACTCGTAGTGGTGATATTGACCCTAATATTGCTATCTATATGTTACAGCAAGAAAAAATAACGGTAGATGAATTTAGTACAGTAGTAAACGAAGAGTCAGGACTGTTGGGCATTTCAGCAACTACTTACAATATGCAAACCATTATACAAAATAAGAAAGTAGATAAAAATGCGTTGGAGGCTTTTGAAATATTTTGTTATCAAGCAAAAAAATACATTGGTAGTTATGCCGCTGCATTGGGTGGGTTGCAAACTTTGGTTTTCTCTGGTGGCATAGGCGAAAATGCGCATGAAGTTCGCTCACATATGTGTGCAGGGCTTCAATTTTTAGGTATAGAAATTGATGCCGAAAAAAATGAAAATAATGCACCAATTATTTCTACGGATGATAGCGAAGTTTGCGTTCGTGTAATTGAAACAAATGAAGCATTTGTAATGGCAACATTGGCTTGTGAATATTTAAAAATAAATTTAAAAGATTAATAGGATTAGGTAGATAGTTTACAAAGGCTAAAAAGATTTGCCAATGATGAATTGTTTAATTGTTAGCGTCCAATTATAATATTGTCAGCCTGAGCTTGTCGAAGGCAGTACTAGTATTTCAGAGACGGGCTTTTGTAAATGTTAACCCG
>JAYUJS010000555.1:0-18255 GCA_043765095.1 Ferruginibacter sp. | reverse complement strand
TTGCTATAGCAGATGGTGTAGCACTAGCCTACAAATTAAGAGGTGAGCAAAAAGTATCCCTAGCTTTTAGTGGGGATGGTGGTACAAGCGAAGGTGATTTTCATGAAGCATTAAACACAGCAGCAGTGTGGGACTTGCCCGTAATATTTGTAATAGAAAACAATGGCTATGGCCTTAGCACGCCTGTAAACGAACAGTACCGTTGCGAAAACTTGGTGGATAAAGCTAAGGGATATGGCATGGAAGGCATACGCATAGATGGCAATAATTTATTAGAGGTATACGATACCATAAAAGGGGTACGTGAGTTTTGTATTAAAAATCAAAAACCATATATAATAGAGTGTATGACATTTCGTATGCGTGGGCATGAAGAAGCAAGTGGTGTAAAATATGTACCCGCAGAATTATTTACCCAGTGGGAAAAAAGAGACCCTGTAAAAAATTATGAGCGATGGTTGATTGACGAAAAAATATTATCGCTTGAAGAATTGAATAACTTAAAAGCAACTACAAAAACTTATATAGAAACAGAGCTTGCATTGGCTTATAAAGCAGAAGCGATTGTAGCAAATACGGAAGAGGAAATTGCAGATGTATATGCTCAATGGCACCCGCAGGTATGCGGAAGCAGTGGGCTATTAGCAAAAGAAATTTTAGATAATGCGAGCCCAACTTTTAATCTTCAACTCTGTACCTTCAATAAATTTTCTGATAAAAAGTTCATTAACGGAATTAGCGATGGTCTCTTACAATCAATGCAAAAACACGATAACCTCATTTTAATGGGGCAAGATATAGCGGAGTATGGTGGTGCATTTAAAGTAACAGAAGGCCTTGTAGAAAAATTTGGTAAGGCTCGTGTACGCAACACTCCTCTTTGTGAGAGTGCCATTGTGGGTAGTGCATTAGGCTTAAGTTTAGAAGGGTACAAAGCTGTAATGGAAATGCAATTTGCAGATTTTGCAACCGTTGGATTTAATCAAATAATAAATAACCTTGCTAAAATACATTACCGCTGGGGTCAAAATGCAGATGTAGTCATACGTATGCCCACGGGCGGCGGAGTAGGCGCAGGGCCATTTCACAGTCAAAGTAACGAAGCTTGGTTTGTACACACACCAGGCTTAAAAGTAGTTTATCCAAGCACAGCAGAAGATGCAAAAGGGTTAATGATTGCTGCCATTAACGACCCTAACCCAGTATTGTTTTTTGAGCATAAAGCATTGTATAGAAGTGTGACTGGGCAAGTGCCAGATGATTATTATGAAATAGAAATAGGCAAAGCAAAGCATGTGCTACAAGGGGATGATATTAGCATTATTACCTACGGTGCAGGCGTTCATTGGGCGCTAGAATATGCAGAAAAAAATAAAAATATTAGTATTGATATTTTAGATTTAAGAACATTATTGCCTTTAGATTATGATGCAATAAAAAAAGCTACTAAACGCACAGGAAAAGTTTTATTGCTGCATGAAGATTCTTTACTTGGTGGTATTGGTGGCGAAATAGCAGCATGGATTGGTGAAAATTGTTTTGATAAATTAGATGCGCCAGTAATGCGTTGTGCAAGTTTAGATACACCTATACCTTTTAACTTAGTGCTAGAAAAAAACTTTATGGCTTATGGTAGATTGGGGGCAATGGTGGAAAAGTTAATGAATTATTAAAATAATAAATTGCCATTTATACAATATTTAAAATCAAAAAAAGAAAATATAGCACAAGCTTTGTAAGTTCCATTTTTGGGGATTTGGGGGCTAATTAAAAATTTTCAAATGCCAGAACTTTTTATCATATCAGGTTGTAATGGTGCCGGAAAAACTACAGCAGCATATAATTTATTGCCAGAGGTATTTCAAACTGTAGAATTTATAAATGCAGATGAAATAGCAAGAGGAATAAATAAAAACGATGTAGAATCTGCCGCCATTGCTGCTGCAAGATTAATGCTTAATAGAATTAATAATTTAATAGAAAGTAACCAAAGTTTTGCTTTTGAAACTACATTGTCAGGATTGACTTATATTAAAATTATTGAAAAAGCTAAGGAAAATGGATTTGTAGTTACCTTGTTTTTTGTTTTTTTAGAAAGTGCTGAAATGGCTACAGATAGGGTTGCATTTAGAGTAAAAAAAGGAGGACATCACATACCCCAAAATGTAATTGAAAGAAGGTACATAAAGGGGATAAAAAATTTACCTAAATACGCTGCAATAGTACAAAATTGGTACTTGCTCAATAATTCTAGCGATAAATATTTGATGGCTGCAAAAAATGTAAATGGAATAAAAGAAATTCTTAACTTTGATTTGTACAAAAAACTTTTTGGTTATGAATATGACAAATAAAAAAAGTGAAGACCTTACTCCAAAAATTATGGAAGCACTTGACAGAGCAATTAAAAGAGTAAAACTAGAAGCAAAAGCTACTAACACATATATAGTTGTAACTGATGGCAAAGGAGGCACTAAAAGAATAGAGGCAAAAGATATTACGTTTTAATAACTAAACTCTTTTCTCACAAATAGTTTAGGCAGTCCTAAAGTACCTGCATACATTTTTCTAAAGTTATACGATGCATCAAGGATATACTGATTAAACTCTAGTTCATCTGCGGTGCTTGCAAACTCATGTGATGGGCGATATTTAACCAAAAAACTATCTAAAGCAGGAGACTTTAACTGGGTTACTCTTTTCACAAATAATTTGCTAAAGCGATAATCTACAAATTTTTCTTTTTCCTCAGTTTCTAACCATAGTTGAAATCTTTTCATCCGCTTATTTCTTCTAAATCTAAAAATATCAAATAATTCACCAGCATCTATTCCTACTCCACCGCCTGGCATCATAGAGGTACTTATGCTAGGTTTTTTATAATTAAAAACTTTTGCATAGGTTTCTCTATTTTCTTCTGCTTGTTGTTTATATGATTTGCCCACCACAATAACTTCTTGCAATATTCCATATTTACTTTTTACGGGTATATGTATAGATATATCAAATTGGTCAGTATTAGCAATTGTGTTTACAGCAAACTTTAAGGTAGGTTTATTGTTGTAAATAAAATATAAAGAATCACCTCTGTTGGTTTGTATTTTATAATGCCCTAAAGAATCTGTTAATACAGTTTTACCTCCCGTACTATTAACCATTACAGCTTCTACATAGTTTATTTTTCCTTTATCTAGTACTGTGCCGCTTACTGTTATTTGGGCAAAAACATTACTGGCAAAAAAGCAATAAACTAGTAAAGTAAAAATTATCTTCAACCCATTAATTTTTTAAAAGGTAATATTACGGCAGAATATTTAAAGTAAAATCTAGTGCCTATTATTTAACAAGATTTTGAGAGAAAATAACTTGTGCAATGCTTTTAGTATAATGCGCATGTTCCAGCACCAATACTTTTTTGGCTAAACTTTCCCCCGTATCACATGCTTCTACATCACATCTTGCTTGCAATATTATGGCTCCCTCATCGTAATGTTCATTTACATAATGTATAGTTATACCACTTTGCTTTTCGCCAGCTAGCACTACCGCATTATGTACATGTATGCCATACATACCTGCACCTCCGTAAGCAGGTAAAAGTGCGGGGTGTATGTTTACTATTTTTTGATGAAAAGCCTTTGTAATGGCTGCAGGTATTTTTTTTAAATAACCAGCCAGTATTATAAAATCTATATTGTATGCTTGTAAAGTTTGAAGATACATGCACTCAACTTCATCCGATTTTTTATTTTTTAAATTAATTGCAACAGTTGGAATATTGTTCTGAGATGCAATGCCAATAACGCCAGCATTGGCATTATTAGTAAGTATTAAAGCAATTGTAGCAACTGTATTTGTCTCTTGTAAAAGCTGGGGCAATGTTTTTATAATTATAGCAGCATTGCTACCTCCACCGCTTGCAAATATGGCTATGTTCATTTAAATAATATTTTACATAACATCATAGAAAAATAAAATAGAGAAGTGGTTTTTATAATGTGTAATATCTAATAAATAATTAATCAACCAATCAGCTAATCAATTTTACCCTTTCTCCCACTAATTCTTCTCCAAACTTTCTTTAAATAATTTTTAAAAAAAGCAAATTGCCCCATTGGGATACTTACCAATATTACCGCTATTGGCCAAAGAATTGTTACTAATATTACATAAAGTACAATCCATAAAACGCCTTTATCAATATTTGTAAGGGTAAGTATTTTTCTACCTATATATCCACATAGGCTACCACCTAAAGCAAAAGTGATAATTATTAACACCAGTTGCAATAATCCAACTTTCCATTTTTGTTGCAGCTTTTTTAGCATTGCGCAAAAATCATTCAAAAAATTGGGAAAACAATTTTGCTAGGGAGTATTTTTAAAAATATTGTGAATTTTATTTCAATATTGTGTGGTTATAGAATAAAGTGGTAGGTGAAACACCAGCCACGGCTCAGAGTACCGTAGAATTTAATTTCAATAGCGTTAAGTTAAACTTATATTTTAAACAATGTGCAAAACTCATTAACCCTAATTCTGTAACTTTATATGTTAGAAAATCAGTCATAACATTTAATGCCTTAGTAACTAAAATAACTACTGCACTAATTAAACAGCATTTAATTTTAATGAAAAAAAGCCCTCCTTTTACAGAGGGCTCATAAAAATTATTTTTCAAAAAATTATTTTACTAATTTTAATTCATCTATCAAATTTTTTGCACCGCCTAGTTTATCTACACACCAAAGCACATAGCGCACATCTACACATATTGTTCTGTTAAGGTCTTTATCAAAAGCTATTTTGTGGCTTAGGGCTTCGTAGTTACCATCAAAAGCAAGGCCTATTAAGTTTCCATTGGCATCAATTACAGGTGAGCCAGAGTTACCACCAGTAATATCATTAGTAGTTATAAATGCCACCACCAAGTCGTTTCTTGTTTTATCTATGTATTGCCCAAAATCTCTTTTCTTTAATAGCTCTACTTGTTTTGTAGGCAAATCAAATTCATAATCACCTGCCACATATTTTTCTAACAACCCTTTGCTAGTAGTTATATAGTCATATTTTACTGCATCTCTAGGAGCGTAGCTCTTTACATTACCAAAACTTACCCTCATGCTAAAGTTAGCATCAGGGTACATTTTTGCAGCAGCAGCTGGGTCTTTTTCCATAATACCTTTTAAGTATGCACGACCAAGCTCATTATTTTTAGTAGCAAAAGTTGTAAAGTTTGGTGCATACTTTAAGTTGTAGTTTTTAGCAAAAGATGCTGCATAATCAAATGCAGGGTCCGCTTGTAATGCTACAGCATCTGGCGTAGCTATAAATGCTGCCCACTTAGCATCATCTAGTATTATCGTTTTTGCAAATAAATCTTTTGCCCATTTTTTATAAGTGGCTTCGTCTTTTAAATCGCCATAGCTGGCTTTCATTTTTTCGTAAAAGCCTATTGGGTGCTGGTTTTTATCTACATCATTGTAAAACATCATAGCAGCAGCCGCTACTATTTTTTCATCGCTTACAGTATTTGCGGCTTCCATATAATTTTTTCTACCAACTTCTGCTCCTGCTATTGCTTTCTTTAAATCATCTGCTGTAGCACCTGTTTTTGTAAGGGCTGTTTCTATACCTTGCAATTGTGCAGCATAAGCTGCCAATGGCGAACCAAGTATACCTTCTATTAAATATTGACGTTGTTTTGAGTAAGGTGTCCATGCTGCATAGTTACTAGCATATTCACCCAAAATATTTTTATAATCTTGTTTGCTTGCTGCCCATGTAGAAAAATTATTTTCATATGCTTGCTTTTGTTCAAAGGTTTTAAACTTTAAAAGTTGTTTAGTTTCTCCTTCAAAAAATTTCCAATAGTTGGCTACACTTGCATAGTTACTTGCCAGTTTTAATTTTACAGCAGGATCTTTTATCATTTGCTCATGCATATATTTCAAACGCATATCTCTCAATCTTACTAATGATGGATTCTCTACTTCGTTTTTCAATTTTACTCCGTAGCTTGTTTCATATCTATTTGTACCACCTGGGTAACCATATATCATTGAATAGTCGCCATCTTTTATACCTTTTATACTTACTGGTAAAAAATGCTTTGGCTTAAGTGGTACATTATCTTTGCTAAAAGGAGATGGCTTTCCTTCTTTACTACCGTACACTCTAAAAATTGAAAAATCACCTGTGTGACGAGGCCACTCCCAGTTATCAGTATCACCACCAAACTTACCTACACTTTCTGGCGGCGCACCTACCAAGCGTATATCGCTGTACGTTTGGTATACATACATAAGGTATTGGTTACCTTTAAACATGCTATAAATTCTACCTGCAAGTGAATTGTCTTTATCCAATACTTTATCAGTAATAGATTTGTAAACGTCTTGCATTTTTTTTGTACGGTCAGCCCAGCTAAGCCCCTTTACTGCTTCTTCTACTTCTTTGGTAACATCTACAATTTTGTTTAAAAACTGTACGGTGAGTTTGCTTTGTATTTCTTGCCCCATGTTGTAGGCATAAAAACCATCACGTAGGTAATTATTTTCTACAGAACTTGCCGTAGCTATAGCATCGTAGCCACAATGATGGTTGGTAAATATTAATCCTTTATCGCTCACAATTTCTCCCGTACAACCACCACCAAATATTAGTATGGCATCTTTTAAAGATGATTTGTTTACAGAATACAATTGCTCTTTGGTAAGTTTAAGTCCACGCTTTACCATATCATTATAAACCTGTTGCCCAAGCAACATGGGTAGCCACATGCCTTCATCTGCCTGTGCTTTAAAAACGCCTGCCACTAATACAAGCGAAATAATAATTTTTTTCATAAGTAAATTTTAATTTTTTGTATGACGAATGTACAATTAAAGAGTGGTTTAAACAACACTAACAATGATTTGCAAAGACTGCGTCAGCCAGTGCGAAGTATAGTAAAAATTTTTAAAAAATTTGTAACTTTTTAGAACCTACCACCGTTATATTATAAATAACCAAAAAAATGTAACTTTATTATTCAAAATTTTTTTTAAAAACTGTATGACAGAAAAAGAATATAACGAATGTGTAAATATGTATGCAGATAATGTGTACCGTTTTATTCTAAAAAATCTTAAAAATGAAGAAGATGCTAAAGATGTGGTACAAAGTTCTTTCGAAAAAATGTGGGTAAATAGAGAAACAGTAGATAATGTAAAATGTAAAAGTTTTCTATTTTCTGTTTCGTACAATACAATGATAGATCATATTAGAAAAAATAAAAGAATAGTATTAAAAGAAGATTTTAGCGAAACAGCTTTGGGCAGTAACACACAAAAGCAAAATACAAAACGAATATTGCAAGAAGCACTTAGCAGGTTAAATGATAGAGATAGAAGTTTGGTAATGCTGAAAGATTATGAAGGATACAATTATGTGGAAATTGGCGAAATAACAGGATTGAATGAAAGTCAAGTAAAAGTTTATTTGCATAGGGCAAGGTTACAACTTAGAGAGTATTTAGTAAAAGTAGAAAACGTTATTTGAGAGAGTTGAGATAGTAGACAAGAAATTATTTGATATAAAATTTTTTATAAGAAAATTAAAAACAAAATGAACATTAACCGTAATAATTATGAAGGCTTTTTTCTGCTATACGCAGATGGAGAGTTGCGGGCAGATGAACGTGTAGCTGTGGAGGGATTTGTAGCAGCGAATGAGGATTTAAAGATTGAATTACAAATGATACAAGCCGCTGTACTACCTGTGGAAGAAATTGTATTTATTGATAAAAGTTTTTTGTACAAAGCGCCGATATTTGATACTGTATTGCAAACAAAATTATTATTGAAAATTGATAATGAGCTTGCCCCTATTGAATTGGAAGTGGTAAATGAAATAGTAGCTAGTAATAGTGCTGCAAAAAAAGAGTTGGAATTATTACAATGCACAAAATTAGATGTAGAAGAAAAAATAGTATTTGCAGAAAAATATTTGTTGTATAAAAAAGAAAGAGAAAATGTAATTGCTTTTGGATGGCTAAGATGGGCTGCAGCAGCTATATTTATTGGGTTTGGATTGTTTTTTGGTGTAAAAATAGTAAATAATAAACAAACTGGAAACAGCACAGAAGTAGCATCTGTAAATAAATCAGTAGAAAATAAAAACGCAACGATTGTAAATGATAGCTTAAAAAATATTGTTGAAAATGTAGTAATAATAAATGTAGCAACAACCAATACAAATGATAATAGTAGCAACGAAATAAATGTGAATAGAAATAACGAAAAAAAAATAATAGAAGAATTAAATACAACTAACAATAGTGTAGCTAGTCAAAAAAATATTGTTGCAAAAAAAGATAGTCCTGTAAAAACTAATGCAGCTAGCAAAACAACAATATATGACCCTAAAAATGTAAAGCAAACTCTATTGGTAATTAATCAAAACAAATATTTACCAGATGGCAAACAATTGCCTGTAGAAAAAACAATACCAATAAAAAATGAACCAATAATAATAGCTGCAATAAACCAACTAGTAGATACAAAGCAGCCTATTATAAAAGATGAAAACATAGTACCATTGGAAACTAACTACTCACAAGCCATAGATATTGCTAATGTTGAAAAAAACGAAAATAAAATACTTTACATGGATGAAGATGCAGTAAAGCATACCAAAGTTGGAGGTTTTTTTAGAAAAGTAAAACGCTTTGTAGAACGCACCGCTAACATTAAAACAGGAAACACTTTGCAAATAGCAGGCTTTGAAATAGCCGCACGATAACCAACATTTATAATTTTAAAAACAACAATTATGAAAAGAATATACTTTTTAGCAGCACTCTGCGCCCTTGCTACAGCTAGTTTTGCGCAGCAACCAAACTCAAAAGATAGTAGCACAGCCAAAGCTTCTAAAAGAGATACAATTAGAATAGGCAGCATACTAATTATAAAAAATCGTAAAGGTACAAAAACAGACTCCGTAGAAGTATATAACGACTACAGCAATGCAAAAAGAAACAAAAAAGTAAGTACAAATTACCTTATACTTGATGTAGGTTTTGCTAACTGGAGCGACCAAACAAACTATGCTAATGCAGGAAGCATGGTAGTAAATAGACCAGGTATAGCAGCATTTTCCGCAGAAGATATGACATTAAGAGCGGGCAATAGTGCCAATATAAATCTATGGATATTTATGCAAAAAATAGCTTTGCACAATACAAATATAAATTTAAAATATGGTTTAGGATTAGAATATAATAATTACAGTTTTCGCTCTGCTGTAAGTTTTAAAGAAAATGGAAATATTAACCCTGGGCCAGGGGCTTTAAATAATGCGCCATTTATATTTAGAGATTCTATTTCTTTTAGTAAAAATAAATTAAACCTTAAATATATTACCGTACCGCTGATGTTAAACTTTGCTACCAATAAAGAAAAGGGGTTACCAAAACTAAGTGCAAGTATTGGCGTAAGTATAGGCTACTTAATAAGAGAAAGAAATAAACAAAATAGCAATGAAAGAGGAAAGCAAGATAATCAAGGAGACTATAATTTACAACGTTTTAAATTTAGCTATATTGGAGAAATAGGTATAGGTTCTATAAAAATGTATGGTTCGTATTCACCAACATCTCTTTTTGAAAAAGGTCTTATTATTCGGCCATATACATTTGGAATAAGATTTAGCAATTGGTAAAACAGTTTTTACATTGATAGTAAGCCCTGCTTTTTTTAGGAAAGCGGGGCTTATTTAAAAGTAACATTATAAATAGTAAATAATTTAATAAACAACCAACTCATAAAACTTTTCTGGCTGTAAATATTTTTGTGCCAATGCTTGTAGCTCCTCTGCACTTGTACTTTTTATAGCTTCCACAGAATCATAAAAGTATTTTTCATCTAAATTATTTAAAATTATATTTTTCCATTTTGCTATTATTTGAAAAGGGCCATCAAGGTCACCTAAGATACCTCCAATCATATAATTTCTTACAAGAGAAAGCTCTTCTTCATCTATCAACTCTTCTCTTATAATTTTCATTTCTTTATAAATCTCTTCAATGGTAGCATCGCATACATCTTTACCAGCCTCGGTACTTATAAGCCAAGCACTTTCTTGTAGGTGGTTTTGTAAGTAACTGTATATACCATAAGTGTAACCTTTTTCTTCTCTAATATTACTCATAAGCCTGCTGCCAAAAAAACCACCATACACAGTATTTAAAACTATTACTTTTTTAAAATCTGGGTGCAGCCTATTGGGGAATGGTTGTGCTATGCGTATGGCACCTTGCACTGCATTTTCATCATTTTGTATGCGGTATTTTTTTTCTATTGCATGCGTTGTTTTTATTGGGCTTACTACAAAGTTTGGTTTAGATAAATTAAGTTTCCCAAAATTTTCATTTAACAATACTTCAATATTTGCTGGCAATTTACCTGCGATAAAAATAGCACAAGTACCTTGCAAATAATGTTGTTTGTAAAACTCTTTTACAGCATCTATATTTATTGCATCTAAATCATCTGCGTTGCTATACCTTCCATAAGGATGCTCCTCGCCATAAATGATACTATCTATTTTTCTACCAGCTACAAATTCTGCTTTTTGTAAATTTACCGTAAGACGTTGCTTACAATTCTGCTTATATATTGCTAACTCTTCTTCTGGAAAATTAGCATTGGTGAGCATATCATTTACTAGCGGTAATATCTTATCAGTATGCTTGCTTAGTGTATGTAAGTTTAAAGTAGCGGTTTCATTATAGCAAGCACGAGAGCAACTTGCACCGTAATAATCAAAAGTTTCATTTAGCTGAAAGGCTGTACGGGTACTTGTGCCATTCTTTAATAAAAAATTAGTAGTAGCTGCAATGCCTTTATTTTTTTCAAAAAAATTGCCTGCATAAAAAACCATTTCTACTTGCAACACATCTTGCGCACCAGCATCAATAGCATACACAGGTACACCATTGTCTAGTTCAAAATAATTGTACCGTTTTAGTTTTAAATTAAATTCTGTAGCGTCTATTATAGGTGGAGCTTGGGTTCTGTTGAGCATAGTATTAATCAAAAAAGTCTTTTAAATGTGTGTTGTTATTTAATAATCTTGAGCTGTGTTGTATGGTAATAATTTCAATAAATAAAGCTCTTGTAAGTCGGTAAATGATTCTATACTTAAACAACTTTAGTTCTCTTACATTTGGATTATTAAATTTTTTAATAATTTTTCCAAAATCAGGTTTAATAAAAAGAGTATCTATTTTTCTAATAATTGCTTCCGCAACCATTTCCGCATTTTGATAAGAATCTTTTTTGATGTATTTAAAAATACCTTTAATACCTTTTTTAGCTTTTGTAGTTATTTTGATTTGTACCATGTTCTCATTTCTTTCTTGAACAATTTCCAATCTGTAACCATTCCCGCATCAGCTTCTTTCAATCCCTCTTCAACTTTCTTTTTAAATACAATATCATAAAAAATATCTTGCGAATCGCTTAATGATAAAGTACAAGACAATGTTTCTATTTCTTTTTTTTCTTTATTAATTTTTAATGTTGGCATTGAAACTGCATTTTATCAAATTTACTAAATTAATTATTACTCAAATAATACATTGTGCTACAATTATTATCATCAAAAATAATATTGGTTTCTTTTACAATATCCGCAGCTGTTACTGTTCTGTATTTTTCTAATTCACTATTCATAAGGTTTGCATCGCCTAGCAATTCATACATGGCTAAGCTACTTGCTCTGTTCATTACACTCATATCTTCAAAAGCCATGGTACTCTCTGTTTTGTTTTTTACTTTTTCTAGCTCTTCTACCGTTATACCTGTTGCTTGCATTTTTTTTATTTCTGCATTTACAGCAGCTTCGGCTTTTTTAATATCTACACCTTTTACGAGCTTGCCTTCTATCACCATCAAACCAGCATCTGTACTGCCCATGTGGTAGCAATCTAAGTTGCTAAAAAGTTGTTGCTCCTTTACTAGGCTTTGGTATAATCTAGAGGAACCACCCCCACTCAAAATATCCGAAATTAAGTCTGCTGTATAATACCTATCATCTGTACGAGGATAAATATGCCAACATTTATACAATGCATCTAGCGGCACATCTGCTTTTACTTCTAATGTTTTTGGTGCTGTTTGTTTCGGCTCTTTTGGCAAATCTCTATTGTACTTTTGGCCAGCAGGTATTGGACCAAACCATTTTTCTGCAAGGGTTTTAATAGCATCTACTTCTATATTTCCTGCCACCACTAATATGGCATTACTTGGGTTATAATGTTTTTTAAAAAATGCTTTTACATCTTCCAGCGTAGCATCTTCAACATGTTTAAGTGATGCGCCAATGGTCATCCATTTATATGGGTGTGTGGTGTATACTAGGTTGCGAAGCTTATGCCACACATCTCCGTAAGGTTTGTTTATATAATGTTCTTTAAATTCTTCGCATACTACTTTGCGCTGTACCTCCAAGCTTTTTTTACTAAATGCAAGGCTTAGCATTCTATCACTTTCTAGCCAAAAAGCGGTTTCAATATTTTCTGCTGGTAGCTGGCAATAATAATTGGTGAGGTCGTTGGTAGTAAAAGCGTTATTTTCTCCACCAGCAGTTTGTAATGGTTCGTCATACACTGGTATATTTATGCTGCCGCCAAACATGAGGTGTTCAAATAAATGCGCAAAGCCAGTTTTTTCGGGGTTTTCATCTTTTGCACCTACATCATACAACACATTTATTACTGCCATTGGGGTACTTTTATCTTCATGCACTAGTACTCGTAATCCATTATCAAGCGTAAACTTTTCAAAATTAACCATGCACAAATGTACGAAGGGTTGGCTGTAATATTTTTAGCACTATAATTTATTATAATTTTATGTTGATAATTTTAAGATTAACATATAGCATATTTAAACTGGAGAGGTACTTAAAGTACCCTTACAGTTTATATTTAATAGATTTTTTACCGAATACTCAACGGCCTAATCTCAAAAATTTGAATCTTCTCCTGTCGTTTTATTATCATTTTTATACTTTCTCTCACTTTTTGAAGCAGCTTATCATACGCCTTTATATTACCAGAAAAATTAGTATTTACGCATATCAATTCATCTCCATTTTGCAGCCCAGCTTTGCTTGCAGGAGAATCTTTTACAATATCATCTACAATTATTTTTCCTTCAAAACTGTATAATGTTAAGCCAGTATACGCATAATCAAATTCATCAAAATAATTTGAATTTGGTTTAAAGTGAATTTCTTGCGCAGCATAGTTAAGGGTAATGTTAAACCTACGCATAATATCATTTCCTAGTAACCCAACTACATTTGGATAGTTTATTACTTTATCTTCATCATCATATATATTAGTAGGTACTTGCCTAAAAGTGTAAGGGCCAAATTTTAATCTTTTTATTACCGTCAATCTCATTTGCCGTTTTCCACCCAAGCCTTGCACTTGTGTTATCAATGGTTTTCTTCTACCTAGCAAAAAATTATTATCCTTAACAAAATCTTCTGTTACTAGTAAATTAAGCCCAGCACCTGTATCAAAGTAAAAATTACTTACAAGTTTTGTTTCATCTTTTACAGATAATGGATAATATACTAATTTAGAAAAAGTTGGTTTAAACAATGTTCCTCCATCTTCATATCTAAATTTACCCTTGCTATATACAAATATTTTTGAGGAGTCAAAATTTATATTAAAAATATATTTATGTAAAAACCCAAACCCAATTATACCATCTATCTTTTCGCCATATACGCTGCTTAAAATACTGTAATCATTCACATAAAAATTTAAGCTATCAGTTACAATATTGCCAGTAACTAGTTTTTGATTAAACGCATAAGAAACCTTGTGTGCACCTGCAATACCAGACACTACTGTGTCTGTAGGTACAAGCGTAAGGTTAAGTTCCACAGCAGTAGCAGAGTCTAAGGATACACCGCCACTACCCGTATCTAAAATAAAATGTAACGGTATTTTACTATTACCAATACTTGCTTCAAATACAATTACACCTCCTGTAAATTGTACAAAAGGAATAGAGTCTACATATTTTGCTAGCGCTTCTTTTTTTTGTGCAAAGCAAGTTTTACTTACCAAGAACCATAATATAAAATAAATCGTTTTTATTATGCTTGTTTTTAATTTTTTTACAAGTTAATGAATGTACTTTTGCCTTGCAATTTTAAAATCTACTTATTACTTATTATAAATTTTGTGAAAGCATTAAAGCGCAAAATCTTAATTTTTCTTTCTGCTTAAAAACATTGGAAAATACAAAACGATTAATATGAATACAACTGATTTATTAAAAAAAGCCTTAGCTTTTGAATTTCTTACTGTAAAAGAAGGCATGTTTTTATTTGAAAACGCTGCTTTGGCAGATTTGATGTATACCGCAAACGAACTAAGAAAAATACAAGTGCCTCATGGTAAAGTAACTTGGCAAATTGATAGAAATGTAAACACTACTAATGTATGTACTGCCAATTGTAAATTTTGTAATTTTTATCGAATACCGGGGCATAAAGACGCCTACATAACAGATATTGAAACGTATAAGAAAAAAATTGAAGAAACAATATTGTATGGTGGCGACCAATTGTTACTACAAGGAGGGCACCACCCAGAACTTGGGCTTTCTTTTTATGTAAATTTATTTAAAGAATTAAAAACACTTTACCCCAATATAAAACTACATACGCTAGGGCCACCAGAAGTAGCACACATAACAAAGCTAGAAAAAAGTACCCACCGTGAAATATTGATTGCATTAAAAGAAGCGGGCATGGATAGCTTGCCTGGTGCAGGTGCAGAAATATTAACCGATAGAGTAAGAAGACTAATAAGCAAAGGAAAATGTGGTGCACAAGAGTGGCTTGATATAATGCATGAGTGTCATAAGCTAAATATAACCACCTCTGCCACTATGATGTTTGGGCATGTAGAAACGTTAGAAGAACGCTTTGACCACCTTGTAAAAATAAGAGAAGTACAAAGTAGAAAACCTGCGGCTGCAAAAGGTTTTTTAGCGTTTATACCTTGGACTTTTCAAGATGCTGACACCTTGCTTGCACGAATACGTGGCGTACACAACCTTACTACGCCTGAGGAGTACATACGTATGATAGCCATGAGTAGAATAATGCTACCAAATGTAATAAACATACAAGCAAGCTGGCTTACAGTAGGTAAAGAAGTAGCACAACTTTGTTTAAATGCTGGCGCCAATGATTATGGTAGTATTATGATAGAAGAAAATGTAGTGAGTGCTGCTGGTGCGCCACATAGGTTTACATCTACAACTATACAAAACGCTATACGGACCGCTGGTTTTGAGCCACAGCTTCGTAACCAACAATATGAGTGGAGAAAAATACCTGAGATGCAAGAACAAGTAATAAATTACTAAAGTTTTAAAAAAATATTACTTCACAAAGTGGTCAAATTCATTATGGTTTGACCACTTTTTTATTTATCATAAGTATATTTTTAAAAATTAGAATATATAGAAACCTTTTATGAAAACATATCGTCTTAATATTAATAAAGATAAACACAGTATCAAATATTCAATGAAACCCAAAAATATTAAATCCCTATGGTTTCAAAGCTGTATGCATAAACTGAAATGAACAAGTAACCCCTATATACCTTCATTTACTACAGTATTGCGCAGATAACAATAGCCAGACCTTTAAAAGTCTGGCTGTTTTATTTTATAAATTTTAGGAATTTTGAAAAATAAAGAAACCTTTTTGTATTTACACTAGTCTATATATTACGTAAATTTTATATTGATTTGGCAATTTTTATATTTAATGGCAGAACAAAATAATATTAAATCCCTATGAATGCAAAGGCTAAACATTTGCAATTATGAATAAATAGCCCCCACGTTTTTCATTTTTTATTGCAATGTTTTTTTTGGGTAGGCTTTAAAGCCTACCCTTTTTTATAAGATATAAAAAGAGTTAAAACTAAATATATAAATTATACTAAAGTTAAAATTTTTATTAGAAAGTTTTATAATAGAAAAAATATATTTATAGGTTCTAATTTATATAAGTATAAAAAACAAATTTTTAAAAAAGCTATTTTTAATTATTTATTTTTAAATTATTTAAATAATTATAAACATTAGCTACCAGCAGTACAAATAAGCCAGCAGCTACACTTAGCAGTACATTTATATATTGTGGTGCGGATAGAGATAGCCTTAAAATTACAGTAGCCAAGGCAAAGGAAGAATACCTAAATAAATGAACATATAGGTTGCTATACCGCAAAGAAAGAATAAGTATTAGTATGTCGGAAAAAATGAGTGCGGTATATAATTGATTAAAAAGATTTTGATTGATAGTGCCTTTTGTAAAAAAAAGAATAGTACTATAAATTACAAGTGCGAAAAAAAATAAAATCATAAAAGCAGCTACTACTTTTTTTTGTAAAATAAAATGGTTCTTCTCGTCATTTGAGTTTGTTATTTGAACATGCCTTTGTTTTGCATAAAAAAGTACTGTTATTAAAAATATCATTAATGCGCCTACTGCATCTGCAATAATTGGCATTAGGTTTTGCAGGCTTGCAATATCCCATTTTATATTTAAAGGCAAATGTCCAAGTTCTTTAAAAGAATTGCGAAGTAAAATAAGTGAAATTATTTCAAATTGTTTTCCAACAGAGTCAGCTACAGAATGTGTAATTATAAAAAACAAATCAAAAACTTCTACAAATAGTAAAGCGGAAAAAGCCAATTCTATTGCGAAGAATTTTCCAAGTTTTGTTGGTATAATATTTAAAAAAGATAATACACTTGATAATATTCCTACAATAAAAAAAAAGATTACAATGTTACTAATAAGTTTAGACTTTTGAATTGAATGCCACTTATTTTCTAAACTATCATAAATATTTAGAAATGCATCTTTATGTTTCATTTTATAAATACGCTTAATGTCTTTTATTGGTTTATAAAAATGAGTAAAACCTACTTTGTTTTAAATGAGTATATGAAGATATAGTATAAAAAATCTTAAGGAAATGTTTAAAAAACTAAAAAGAGTAGAATTAGTAATTTTTTTATTTGCAATAGCATTAATTTTTGTGGCTGAATATAATTTTATAGTGCTGCACGATAAATTAAGAGCTATTTTTTTAGGGCTTTGGCCTCCTACAATAATATTAGTACTCATATACTTTAATATAAAAATAAAAAACTAGCTATGGAAAATTTAGACTTAATAATTTTTTCTGTAGTACTAGTTGTTTTATTTATACTATTAGCAATAGGTACTTTAGCAGAGTTTGGTAGGATGGGTAATGAACCATATGATGCCGAAAAAGACAAAGGAGGAATACTTTCTTTGAAAAAGTTTTTTGGAAAATTTTTAGGAGATTAAACAATAGTAATAGATAATATTTGTGTTTAAAGTGAATATTTAACTATAAAAAATTTGTAAATCTTAAAATCGAGACCGAAAAACTATATTGTGTAAATAGGATTTTAGATTTTACATCTTGATTAAAATAGTTCAAAATTTTTGTAGAATCAAGCTCAAGTTATGAATTGTTCCAGTTTTAGTTTTGGTATATTTCTTTATTTCTCTGTTCAAATTTTCAATGGTATTTGTTGTATAAACTATTTTTCTTAATTCTAAAGAAAAGTCAAAATATCCTGTAAGGTTACCCCAATTTTCTTCCTAAGAAGTAGCTGCATATTTATATTTTGTATTCCATTTTAGTTTGAATTTTTCTAATGCTTCTAACGCAATTTTTTTATTGATGGTGGTATAGATCAGTTTTAAGTCTTTACAAAATTCTTTAATATCTGTCCATACCATAAACTTACAACTATTTCTAATTTGATGTACGATACAAAGCTGTGTTATTGTATCTGGAAAAACTCCTTTAGTTGCTTGTGTAAATCCTTTTAAATTATCGGTACAAGCAATTAAAATATCTTCTACTCCTCTTGCTTTTAAGTCTGTTAAAACGGTCAGCCAAAATGAGGCTGATTCGTTCTTACTTATCCAAAAGCCAAGTACTTCTTTTTTACCTTCTCCACTAAGCCCAATTACAATATAGACGCACTTGTTAACTACTTTGCCGTCTTCTCTAATTTTAAGAATTACGCCATCCATCCACACTGCATAATAAACAGATTCTAAAGGTCTTTCTTGCCATAGTTTTACCAAAGGCATTATCCTTTTTGTGATGTTA
>JAYUJS010000554.1:0-2150 GCA_043765095.1 Ferruginibacter sp. | reverse complement strand
TTTACCATTTAGTAAGAGTCCGTTGTGGCGGAAATTTCAAAATAGATAACTTTAGAAGAAAGTAGCACACAAGAAACCTGTTTAATTCTTGGAAGCTTCATTCCTCCATTTAGTTTGGTTCGGGGTATTTTTTTGAAATTTAAATTGGTTCATAGAAGCCGTATAGAAGATCAATTTCTAATTATAATACCCTTGTGTGCTACTTTTTTTATTTTAAAATTTAAAAACAAAAGTATGAAAAATGAAACACAAAATGGTATTACTAAATTCAAAACAGGCTTGCCTATTTTTCACCAGCATTGCGCAGGTATAGATGTGGGTGATACCCTTCATTGCGTTGCTATTAGCGATGGTATAGATGGGCATGAAGTAAAAACTACCTCTGGCTTTACTTCAGATTTGGAGGGAATCGTAGCTTATTTATTAGACCACAAAATCACTACTGCTGCAATGGAAAGTACTGGTATTTACTGGCTACCATTATATTTCCTGTTGGAGCAGGCAGGTATAGATGTTTACCTTGTAAATGCGAAACATGTAAAAAATGTAACCGGAAGAAAAAAGGACGATACAGACGCCATTTGGATTCAGAAGTTACACTCTTGTGGTTTGTTGCAAAAAAGTTTTCAGCCAACTAACCAAATGCGTACTTTGAGAGACTACACAAGACAACGCAGAAATCTGGTTACCATCAATGCTGATTCAGTAAGACGAATGCAAAAAGCTTTAGAACTGATGAACATAAAATTGCATACCGTTATCTCTGATATTTTAGGTAAAACAGGTACACTGATTGTAAATGAAATCTTAAAAGGAGAACGTAATGCAGAAGTATTATCTGAATTATGTGATGGCAGAATTAAAGCATCCAGAGCCGATATTATAAAATCTCTAAACGGTATTTGGAAAGAAGAATATTTGTTTATGCTACAGCAAGCAGTTGATCATTACCAATTTCATTTGCAACAAATCAAAAACTGCGACGAGAAAATTAAAAATCAACTATTAAAACAAGTAGCAATTATCAATGATGGAGATGTTTCAAAAATACAAGACCCTATAGTAAAGGCTGTAAAAAAGAATGAATTAAATTTCAATGCTATACAATATTTAGTAGCATTAACTGCGGTAGACTTAAGTCAAATTGAAGGATTGAAAGAAGCTTCTATTTTAGAATTTATTGCAGAAATAGGAATAGATATGACCAAATGGAAAAGCGTAAAGCATTTTGCAGCTTGGCTAAACATAGCACCAAACTCTAAAATATCGGGGGGTAAAATTCTATCATCTAAACGAATGAACAAAAAAAATAGGGCTGGGCTAATTTTAAAACAAGCAGCATTTTCTATCTCAAACAGTAAATCCCCTTTAGGAGATTATTATAGAAAAATGAGAGCAAAGCTAGGAGGTAAAGCTGCAGTAGTAGCTACGGCTCACAAAATGGCTAGAATTATTTATAAAATGCTATCCGAAAAAATAGAATACAATCCAACAATCATTCAAGGAACTCAACAAAAATATAATGAACAAAAAATTAAAAGATTAGAAAGCCAAATTGAAAAATTGAAAAAACAAGCAGCGTAGAGCAATTTATAAATACATGAAATTCAAAACACTAAAATTAGTTATATAGAAGGTATTAAGAAAGTTTAGGGGATTAAGATTTTCTTATGTGCTTCTTTGTTCTTTGTGTCTTAGTGGCAAAACTTTTTTTCTTTTCCAGCTTTTAGCTAAACCTTTTTCTTTAAATAATTGTTGTATATAGTTTTTCCTTTGTGCTTCTTTGTGCCTTCGAGTCTTTGTGGCAATCTTTTTTCCCTTTTTTCTTCTTTAGCTTTTAGCTTAAATCTTTTTCTTTCTTAACCATTTAGTTATTAAGAAGTATTGAATTTTTTCTTTGTGCTTCTTTGCCCCTTCCTGTCTTTGCGGTTCAAATTTCTTTTGTCCCTAAATTTCCTCCGCTTTTTTATTTGATAAATACAACACCCCAATAATAAAACATAAAGCTGCTACACCTATCGGATACCAAAGCCCCACCAATGGGTCGTTTGTAAAAGTGGTAGATAGTAGAGAAGCAATAAATGGTACTAACCCACCAAACACTCCATTACCAATATGATAAGGCAAGCTCATAGATGTATATCTAATTT
>JAYUJS010000553.1:0-2155 GCA_043765095.1 Ferruginibacter sp. | reverse complement strand
GCAAAGAAATAGCCGCCAACCCAGAAGATGTTTTTAAATATACTGCAAAAGGAAATTTGGTAGGGGTTATAACTAATGGTACTGCAGTGCTTGGGCTTGGTAATATTGGGCCAGAGGCTAGCAAACCAGTAATGGAAGGTAAAGCAGTACTCTTTAAAATTTTTGCAGATATAGATGTTTTTGATATTGAGATAAACGAAACTGACCCCCAAAAATTTGTAGATATTGTAGCAGCATTGGAGCCTACATTTGGGGGCATAAATTTAGAAGATATAAAAGCACCTGAGTGTTTTTTTATAGAGCAAGAATTAAAAAAGCGTTGCAAAATACCTGTAATGCACGATGACCAACATGGTACAGCAATCATTTCTTCAGCAGCATTGCTTAATGCATTGGAATTACAAAAGAAGAAAATAGAACAAGTAACAATCGTTGTAAATGGTGCAGGAGCAGCTGCTACAGCATGTATGCGCTTGTATGTATCGCTAGGTGCGAAGCCAAATAATTTTATAGTATTTGATAAAGAAGGCATTTTGCACAATGGTCGTACAGACATACCAGATTTGCAACAACCATTTGTAAAAGATAAAAAATACAGTAATTGGGATTTGGCTAAAGCTATGGAAGATGCAGATGTTTTTCTTGGGCTTAGTGTAGGCAATGTGGTAACGGCAGAAATGGTAAAATCAATGGCAAAAAAACCAATCGTTTTTGCAATGGCAAACCCAGTGCCAGAGATAATGTATGATGTAGCAAAAGCCAGTAGAAAAGATTTAATAATGGCTACAGGAAGAAGCGATACGCCTAATATGGTGAATAATGTACTAGGCTTTCCATACATTTTTAGAGGCGCACTTGATGTACGTGCAACAGGTATCAACGAAGCTATGAAACTGGCGGCTGTAAAGGCTTTGGCAGAGCTTGCTAAAACGCCTGTGCCAGATATTGTGAACCTTGCATACAACGAAAAAGCATTGTCCTTTGGAGAAGATTATATTATTCCAAAACCACTTGATCCTCGCTTGCTTGCAGCAGTAGCACCAGCGGTAGCTAAAGCCGCTATTGAAAGTGGTGTGGCTCGTAAAACCATTACCGATTGGGATGCGTACGAAATAGAAATGAATAGTAGGCTTGGTTTGGATAATCAATTGAGTAGGGCTATTGGAAACAAAGCAAGACAAAACCCAAAAAGAGTAGTATTTGCAGATGCAGAAAACTCAAAAGTATTAAAGGCTGCACAATTAGTATTAGAAGAAAAAATTGGTTTTCCAATATTGTTGGGCAATGAAAAAAGAATACGAAAAATTGCAGAAGATAATGCAGTAGATTTAGAAGGTATGCCAATTATTAATCCGCAGGATGATGATACAGAAGAAATGCGAAAATCTTTTGGAGAAATATTTTTTGAAAAAAGACAGCGCAAAGGTGTAAACAATTATGAAGCGTACAAAGCCATGAAAGATCGTAACCACTTTGGTTGTATGATGGTAGAGACTGGCGTAGCAGATTGTATGATAAGTGGTTTAAGTAGAAATTATCCTGATACTATACGCCCAGCATTACACATTATAGGTACTGATCCAAGTGTAAAAAAAATAGCTGGTATGTATTTGTTGTTTACAAAACGTGGGCCATTATTTTTAGCAGATACCACCGTTAATTTTAACCCAACAGCAGAAGAGCTTGCAGAAATAACTTTGATGGTGGCTAAAGAAGTAAGGCAATTTAATCTAGTACCAAAGATTGCAATGCTTTCGTATTCTAACTTTGGAAGCAGTGATTCGCCAGAGGCTAAGCTTGTACAAAAGGCGCATAAAATTGTAAAAGAAAAAGAACCCAATTTAATATGCGATGGAGAAATGCAAGGCATACTTGCTTTTAATAAAGAAATTTTAAAAGAGAATTATCCATTTTCAGAGTTGATAAATGGAGAGGTAAACACACTCATTTTTCCAAATTTATCAGCAGGTAATATTGCGTATAATTTATTGCAAGAGGTAGGAGGTGCTGATAGTATTGGGCCAATATTATTAGGCTTAAACAAACCTGTGCATGTGTTGCAGCTTGGTAGTAGTATTAGAAGTATTTTTAATATGGTGGTGATAGCAGTAGTAGATGCGCAAGCAAAAAACAAATCAAAAGAAACTACGCTGCC